>NZ_JSZC01000002.1:0-138648 GCF_000805795.1 Enterobacter sp. FB
GGCCAGCGGCCTCAACCTGGTGACGGCGGCTATCGTGCTGTGGAACACGGTGTACCTGGAACGCGCCACCCAGGGGTTGGTCGAGGCCGGCAAGCCGGTGGACGGCGAGCTGCTGCAATTCCTGTCGCCGCTGGGCTGGGAGCACATCAACCTAACCGGCGATTACGTCTGGCGGCAGAGCCGCAGACTGGAAGACGGGAAGTTTCGGCCCTTACGGATGCCCGGAAAACCTTAGCGTACGATTTTTTCCGAATTCTGCGGGCTCCCGACTATGCTCAATACTCGTGTGCACCAAAGCGAGGTGAGCATGGCGACGGAGGCTCTGTTGCAAAGATTGGGGCAGTCAGAGGTAGGCTGTCGCTCTGCGCCGATCAGGCGGCTGCTGCGAAATGGTGGTTGAGCATGCCCATGGCCTCCGTCAGCGCCGAGGGCCCAATGCCAAAAGCTCTCTCCACAAGGCGCACCTCGCCCCTGATGCCGGGCTGCAGGCACCAGGGCGAGCCTGTCCTTTGCGCAGGCTCGCATGACTTCGAATCCCTTGATCGTGGCATAGCCGTGGGGATCGATTTGAAACCGCGCACCGGCTTGATCAGTATCTTGAGCTTTCCGTGATCGGCCTCGATCACGTTATTGAGGGCTCTGTTGCAAAGATTGCGGCAGTCAGAGGTAGGCTGTCGCTCTGCGCCGATCAGGCGGCTGCTGCGAAATGGTGGTTGAGCATGCCCATGGCCTCCGTCAGCGCCGAGGGCCCAATGCCAAAAGCTCTCTCCACAAGGCGCACCCTCGCCCCTGATGCCGGGCTGCAGGCACCAGGGGCGAGCCTGTCCTTTGCGCAGGGCTCGCATGACTTCGAATCCCTTGATCGTGGCATAGGCCGTGGGGATCGATTTGAAACCGCGCACCGGCTTGATCAGTATCTTGAGCTTTCCGTGATCGGCCTCGATCACGTTATTGAGATACTTCACCTGCCGGTGGGCCGTCTCCCGGTCCAGCTTTCCTTCGCGCTTCAATTCGGTGATCGCTGCACCATAGCTCGGCGCTTGTCGGTATTGAGCGTGGCAGCTTTTCCCAGTGCTTCAGGCCTCGCAGGGCCTTGCCCAGGAACCGCTTCGCTGCCTTGGCGCTGCGGGTCGGCGACAGGTAGAAATCGATCGTGTCGCCCCGCTTGTCGACTGCCCGGTACAGGTAGGTCCACTTGCCCCGCACCTTGACGTAGGTTTCATCCAGGCGCCAGCTCGGATCAAAGCCACGCCGCCAGAACCAGCGCAGCCGCTTCTCCATCTCCGGGCGTAGCACTGGACCCAGCGATAGATCGTCGTATGGTCGACCGAAATGCCGCGTTCCGCCAGCATTTCCTCAAGGTCGCGATAGCTGATCGGATAGCGACAATACCAGCGCACCGCCCACAGGATCACATCACCCTGGAAATGGCGCCACTTGAAATCCGTCATCGTTCCGTCCGTCCAATCTCCGCCAAGCATGCTCAAGCTTCACGATTTTTGCAACAGAGCCCACACGAGTATTGAGCATAGTCGAGATTGGTGCAGATCACTTCTGATATTGAACTGTCAGGAGCTGGCTGCACAACAGCCATTACGCCCAATCAACTGGTGCAGTCGTCTTCTGAAAATGACATTTGGTATCTCTCATAAACGGATGTTTTTGAGAGAACTATCTTCGGCCTTCACACGCACGAAAGGCGGCGAAGCTCCGCCGTTAATCCGTCCGCCGGAGATCTCGCCCAGGCAGGCTGAAGGCCGAGCAAGCCTGACAGGCCCGAAAAGCCCGGCACGGGCGTCGGCGGCGATGACGGCGGCGGCATTATCCAGGGTTGATGATGGAAGTGGAGGATATCGACAACCTCTCGCGCAACCAAGACATCGCGGTCGGACTGCAAGTGATCTTGAAGCCACGGGCCCGTCCCACCCCGACATGGACCTCGATGCCCGAACGGACGTTAGATTTCGAGTTCTAGGCGTTCTGCGATGAAGGTTGGATCCCAGCCGGGATTGAAAGTGTCGACGTGGGTGAATCCGAGCCGCTCGTATAGGCCACGCAGGTTCGGGTGGCAGTCGAGCCGCAGCTTGGCGCACCCCTGCGTTCGCGCGGCATGGCGGCAAGCCTCGATCAGCGCGGAGCTGACACCCCGGCCCGCATGTGTCCGTCGCACCGCGAGCTTGTGCAGATATGCGGCCTCCCCCTTGAGGGCGTCGGGCCAGAACTCGGGATCCTCGGCCGACAAGGTGCAACAGCCGACGATGCCGTCGCTGCAACTCGCGACTAGGAGCTCGGATCTCAGGACGAAGGTCTCCGCGAATGTCCGGTCGATCCGCGCGACGTCCCAGGCGGGCGTTCCCTTGGCGGACATCCACGCCGCAGCGTCGTGCATCAGCCGCACAACCTCGTCGATATCACCCGAGCAGGCGACCCGAACGTTCGGAGGCTCCTCGCTGTCCATTCGCTCCCCTGGCGCGGTATGAACCGCCGCCTCATAGTGCAGTTTGATCCTGACGAGCCCAGCATGTCTGCGCCCACCTTCGCGGAACCTGACCAGGGTCCGCTAGCGGGCGGCCGGAAGGTGAATGCTAGGCATGATCTAACCCTCGGTCTCTGGCGTCGCGACTGCGAAATTTCGCGAGGGTTTCCGAGAAGGTGATTGCGCTTCGCAGATCTCCAGGCGCGTGGGTGCGGACGTAGTCAGCGCCATTGCCGATCGCGTGAAGTTCCGCCGCAAGGCTCGCTGGACCCAGATCCTTTACAGGAAGGCCAACGGTGGCGCCCAAGAAGGATTTCCGCGACACCGAGACCAATAGCGGAAGCCCCAACGCCGACTTCAGCTTTTGAAGGTTCGACAGCACGTGCAGCGATGTTTCCGGTGCGGGGCTCAAGAAAAATCCCATCCCCGGATCGAGGATGAGCCGGTCGGCAGCGACCCCGCTCCGTCGCAAGGCGGAAACCCGCGCCTCGAAGAACCGCACAATCTCGTCGAGCGCGTCTTCGGGTCGAAGGTGACCGGTGCGGGTGGCGATGCCATCCCGCTGCGCTGAGTGCATAACCACCAGCCTGCAGTCCGCCTCAGCAATATCGGGATAGAGCGCAGGGTCAGGAAATCCTTGGATATCGTTCAGGTAACCCACGCCGCGCTTGAGCGCATAGCGCTGGGTTTCCGGTTGGAAGCTGTCGATTGAAACACGGTGCATCTGATCGGACAGGGCGTCTAAGAGCGGCGCAATACGTCTGATCTCATCGGCCGGCGATACAGGCCTCGCGTCCGGATGGCTGGCGGCCGGTCCGACATCCACGACGTCTGATCCGACTCGCAGCATTTCGATCGCCGCGGTGACAGCGCCGGCGGGGTCTAGCCGCCGGCTCTCATCGAAGAAGGAGTCCTCGGTGAGATTCAGAATGCCGAACACCGTCACCATGGCGTCGGCCTCCGCAGCGACTTCCACGATGGGGATCGGGCGAGCAAAAAGGCAGCAATTATGAGCCCCATACCTACAAAGCCCCACGCATCAAGCTTTTGCCCATGAAGCAACCAGGCAATGGCTGTAATTATGACGACGCCGAGTCCCGACCAGACTGCATAAGCAACACCGACAGGGATGGATTTCAGAACCAGAGAAAGAAAATAAAATGCGATGCCATAACCGATTATGACAACGGCGGAAGGGGCAAGCTTAGTAAAGCCCTCGCTAGATTTTAATGCGGATGTTGCGATTACTTCGCCAACTATTGCGATAACAAGAAAAAGCCAGCCTTTCATGATATATCTCCCAATTTGTGTAGGGCTTATTATGCACGCTTAAAAATAATAAAAGCAGACTTGACCTGATAGTTTGGCTGTGAGCAATTATGTGCTTAGTGCATCTAACGCTTGAGTTAAGCCGCGCCGCGAAGCGGCGTCGGCTTGAACGAATTGTTAGACATTATTTGCCGACTACCTTGGTGATCTCGCCTTTCACGTAGTGAACAAATTCTTCCAACTGATCTGCGCGGGAGGCCAAGCGATCTTCTTCTTGTCCAAGATAAGCCTGTCTAGCTTCAAGTATGACGGGCTGATACTGGGCCGGCAGGCGCTCCATTGCCCAGTCGGCAGCGACATCCTTCGGCGCGATTTTGCCGGTTACTGCGCTGTACCAAATGCGGGACAACGTAAGCACTACATTTCGCTCATCGCCAGCCCAGTCGGGCGGCGAGTTCCATAGCGTTAAGGTTTCATTTAGCGCCTCAAATAGATCCTGTTCAGGAACCGGATCAAAGAGTTCCTCCGCCGCTGGACCTACCAAGGCAACGCTATGTTCTCTTGCTTTTGTCAGCAAGATAGCCAGATCAATGTCGATCGTGGCTGGCTCGAAGATACCTGCAAGAATGTCATTGCGCTGCCATTCTCCAAATTGCAGTTCGCGCTTAGCTGGATAACGCCACGGAATGATGTCGTCGTGCACAACAATGGTGACTTCTACAGCGCGGAGAATCTCGCTCTCTCCAGGGGAAGCCGAAGTTTCCAAAAGGTCGTTGATCAAAGCTCGCCGCGTTGTTTCATCAAGCCTTACGGTCACCGTAACCAGCAAATCAATATCACTGTGTGGCTTCAGGCCGCCATCCACTGCGGAGCCGTACAAATGTACGGCCAGCAACGTCGGTTCGAGATGGCGCTCGATGACGCCAACTACCTCTGATAGTTGAGTCGATACTTCGGCGATCACCGCTTCCCTCATGATGTTTAACGCCTGGCACAGCTGCCGACAAAATTGGCGCTTGTTTTGCCGGCTTTTTGGCAAAACAAGTGACACTTTTGGCGGTCAGTTGCTGCCACTTGTTAACCCTTTTGCCAGATTTGGTAACTATAATTTATGTTAGACACGAAGTCTTGGCTAAAAACTGGCCTAAAACTACTGGGGATTTCTGGAAAATAGACATCACCTTCTGGCTCAATGTCGATTGTTGAAATATGTAAAGTATCAACTTTATCGATCAGGCTTTTGTATATTTCACCACCACCAGACACAATCACATGATCCGTTATCGTCTTCAGATGATTTAGCGCTTCATCGATAGATGGAAATACCAATACATTCTCATCACTGGAAGTGAAGCTTGAACGAGTTACAACGGCATATTTTCGGTTGGGTAAAGCCCCCATTGACTCGAAAGTCTTTCGGCCTACCAAAAGCCACTGATTATAGGTAATCGCTTTGAAGAGTAATTGTTCCCCTTTGGCACTCCATGGAATATCTGGGCCATTTCCGATAACTCCATTCTTCGAAATTGCTGCCATTAGTGATAGTTTCACGATACTTCCTTAGGGGTTAACTTTGTTTTAGGGCGACTGCCCTGCTGCGTAACATCGTTGCTGCTCCATAACATCAAACATCGACCCACGGCGTAACGCGCTTGCTGCTTGGATGCCCGAGGCATAGACTGTACAAAAAAACAGTCATAACAAGCCATGAAAACCGCCACTGCGCCGTTACCACCGCTGCGTTCGGTCAAGGTTCTGGACCAGTTGCGTGAGCGCATACGCTACTTGCATTACAGTTTACGAACCGAACAGGCTTATGTCCACTGGGTTCGTGCCTTCATCCGTTTCCACGGTGTGCGTCACCCGGCAACCTTGGGCAGCAGCGAAGTCGAGGCATTTCTGTCCTGGCTGGCGAACGAGCGCAAGGTTTCGGTCTCCACGCATCGTCAGGCATTGGCGGCCTTGCTGTTCTTCTACGGCAAGGTGCTGTGCACGGATCTGCCCTGGCTTCAGGAGATCGGAAGACCTCGGCCGTCGCGGCGCTTGCCGGTGGTGCTGACCCCGGATGAAGTGGTTCGCATCCTCGGTTTTCTGGAAGGCGAGCATCGTTTGTTCGCCCAGCTTCTGTATGGAACGGGCATGCGGATCAGTGAGGGTTTGCAACTGCGGGTCAAGGATCTGGATTTCGATCACGGCACGATCATCGTGCGGGAGGGCAAGGGCTCCAAGGATCGGGCCTTGATGTTACCCGAGAGCTTGGCACCCAGCCTGCGCGAGCAGCTGTCGCGTGCACGGGCATGGTGGCTGAAGGACCAGGCCGAGGGCCGCAGCGGCGTTGCGCTTCCCGACGCCCTTGAGCGGAAGTATCCGCGCGCCGGGCATTCCTGGCCGTGGTTCTGGGTTTTTGCGCAGCACACGCATTCGACCGATCCACGGAGCGGTGTCGTGCGTCGCCATCACATGTATGACCAGACCTTTCAGCGCGCCTTCAAACGTGCCGTAGAACAAGCAGGCATCACGAAGCCCGCCACACCGCACACCCTCCGCCACTCGTTCGCGACGGCCTTGCTCCGCAGCGGTTACGACATTCGAACCGTGCAGGATCTGCTCGGCCATTCCGACGTCTCTACGACGATGATTTACACGCATGTGCTGAAAGTTGGCGGTGCCGGAGTGCGCTCACCGCTTGATGCGCTGCCGCCCCTCACTAGTGAGAGGTAGGGCAGCGCAAGTCAATCCTGGCGGATTCACTACCCCTGCGCGAAGGCCATCGGTGCCGCATCGAACGGCCGGTTGCGGAAAGTCCTCCCTGCGTCCGCTGATGGCCGGCAGCAGCCCGTCGTTGCCTGATGGATCCAACCCCTCCGCTGCTATAGTGCAGTCGGCTTCTGACGTTCAGTGCAGCCGTCTTCTGAAAACGACACCATGTGCAAACGATGTCAGAATAGAGTTAAATTTCCTATTGATTGACATATTCCGTCAAAGGTAATAGATTTCATCCTGACACTTTTGCCTTTGGAGGCATCTTGCAAGGTCAACGCATCGGCTATGTCCGCGTCAGCAGCTTCGACCAGAACCCGGAACGGCAATTGGAGGGTGTTCAGGTGGCGCGGGTGTTCACCGACAAGGCTTCTGGCAAGGACACCCAGCGTCCCGAGCTGGAAAGGCTGCTGGCCTTCGTCCGCGAGGGCGACACCGTGGTGGTGCATAGCATGGACAGGCTGGCACGCAACCTTGATGACCTGCGCCGCATCGTCCAAGGGCTGACACAACGGGGCGTGCGCATGGAGTTCGTCAAAGAAGGGCTGAAGTTCACCGGCGAGGACTCACCGATGGCCAATCTGATGCTGTCGGTCATGGGAGCCTTCGCTGAGTTCGAGCGCGCCCTGATCCGCGAACGTCAGCGCGAGGGAATCGTGCTGGCCAAGCAGCGCGGTGCCTACCGGGGACGAAAGAAATCGCTGAACAGCGAACAAATTGCCGAGTTGAAACGGCGAGTTGCGGCAGGCGACCAAAAAACCTTGGTGGCCCGTGACTTCGGCATCAGCCGCGAAACCTTGTACCAGTACCTGCGGGAAGACTGACCATGCCACGCCGCTCAATCCTGTCCGCCACCGAGCGCGAAAGCCTGCTGGCACTGCCAGATGCCAAAGACGAACTGATACGGCACTACACGTTCAACGAAACCGACCTGTCGGTGATCCGTCAGCGTCGCGGCGCCGCGAATCGATTGGGCTTCGCTGTGCAGCTTTGCTACTTGCGATTCCCTGGCACCTTTTTGGGCGTCGATGAGCCTCCGTTTCCGCCCCTGTTGCGCATGGTGGCCGCGCAACTCAAGATGCCAGTGGAAAGTTGGAGCGAGTACGGCCAGCGCGAACAGACACGGCGGGAGCACTTGGTCGAGCTGCAAACGGTTTTTGGGTTCAAGCCCTTCACCATGAGCCACTATCGGCAAGCCGTGCATACATTGACCGAGCTGGCCTTGCAGACCGACAAAGGCATCGTGCTGGCGAGCGCACTTGTCGAGAATCTGCGGCGGCAGAGCATTATCCTGCCCGCCATGAATGCCATCGAGCGCGCAAGCGCCGAGGCCATCACCCGTGCCAACCGACGCATTTACGCGGCGCTGACCGATTCTTTGTTATCACCCCACCGTCAGCGCCTGGACGAACTTCTCAAGCGCAAGGACGGCAGTAAAGTGACGTGGCTGGCATGGCTGCGCCAGTCGCCTGCCAAACCGAACTCTCGCCACATGCTCGAACATATTGAGCGCCTGAAATCCTGGCAAGCACTTGATCTGCCCGCAGGCATCGAGCGGCAGGTTCACCAGAACCGCCTGCTCAAAATCGCTCGTGAAGGTGGCCAGATGACGCCTGCTGATCTGGCAAAGTTCGAGGTGCAACGACGCTATGCCACGCTGGTAGCGCTGGCCATCGAAGGCATGGCCACCGTCACCGATGAAATCATCGACCTTCACGATCGCATCATCGGCAAGCTGTTCAACGCGGCCAAGAACAAGCATCAGCAGCAGTTCCAGGCTTCCGGCAAGGCGATCAACGACAAGGTGCGGATGTATGGGCGCATCGGTCAAGCGTTGATTGAGGCCAAGCAAAGCGGCAGCGATCCGTTCGCCGCCATCGAGGCCGTTATGCCCTGGGACACCTTCGCCGCCAGCGTCACCGAAGCGCAAACATTGGCGCGGCCTGCCGACTTTGATTTCCTGCACCACATCGGTGAAAGCTATGCCACGCTACGCCGCTACGCGCCGCAGTTCCTGGGCGTGCTCAAATTGCGGGCTGCGCCCGCCGCCAAGGGTGTGCTCGATGCCATCGACATGCTGCGCGGCATGAACAGCGACAGCGCGCGCAAGGTGCCCGCCGATGCGCCAACCGCATTCATCAAGCCGCGCTGGGCAAAGCTGGTTCTGACCGACGACGGCATCGACCGGCGTTACTACGAGTTATGCGCCCTGTCGGAGCTGAAGAACGCGCTGCGCTCCGGTGATGTCTGGGTGCAGGGTTCTCGCCAGTTCAAGGACTTCGACGAATACCTGGTGCCGGTCGAGAAGTTCGCCACTTTGAAGCTGGCCAGCGAATTGCCGCTGGCAGTGGCCACCGACTGCGACCAATACCTGCATGACCGGTTGGAATTGTTGGAGGCGCAACTCGCCACAGTCAACCGCATGGCTGCGGCCAACGACTTACCGGATGCCATCATCACCACCGCGTCAGGCCTGAAGATCACGCCGCTGGACGCGGCAGTACCAGACGCCGCGCAAGCCATGATCGACCAGACAGCTATGCTGCTGCCGCACCTCAAAATCACCGAGTTGCTGATGGAGGTCGATGAATGGACGGGCTTCACCCGCCACTTCACACACCTGAAGACCAGCGACACGGCCAAGGACAAAACCTTGCTGTTGACGACGATCCTGGCCGACGCGATCAACCTGGGTCTGACCAAAATGGCCGAGTCCTGCCCTGGCACCACCTACGCCAAGCTGTCTTGGCTGCAAGCCTGGCACATCCGCGATGAAACCTATTCGACGGCGCTGGCCGAGCTGGTGAATGCGCAGTTTCGGCAACCCTTCGCCGGCAACTGGGGTGACGGCACCACGTCATCGTCGGACGGCCAGAACTTCAGAACCGGCAGCAAAGCAGAAAGCACTGGTCATATCAACCCGAAGTATGGAAGCAGTCCAGGACGGACTTTCTACACCCATATCTCCGACCAGTACGCGCCCTTCAGTGCCAAGGTGGTCAACGTGGGCATTCGTGATTCAACTTACGTGCTTGATGGCCTGCTGTACCACGAGTCGGACTTGCGCATCGAGGAACACTACACCGACACGGCAGGCTTCACCGATCACGTGTTTGGCTTGATGCATTTGCTGGGATTTCGCTTCGCGCCGCGTATCCGTGACTTGGGCGAAACCAAGCTATTCATCCCCAAGGGCGATGCCGCCTATGACGCGCTCAAGCCGATGATTAGCAGCGACAGGCTGAACATCAAGCAAATACGCGCCCATTGGGATGAAATTCTGCGGCTGGCCACCTCCATCAAGCAAGGCACGGTAACGGCTTCGCTGATGCTGCGCAAACTCGGCAGCTACCCGCGCCAGAACGGCTTGGCCGTGGCGTTGCGCGAGCTGGGGCGCATCGAGCGCACGCTGTTCATTTTGGATTGGCTGCAAAGCGTGGAGCTGCGCCGCCGCGTCCATGCGGGGCTGAATAAGGGCGAGGCGCGCAACGCGCTGGCCAGGGCGGTCTTCTTCTACCGATTGGGTGAAATCCGCGACCGCAGTTTTGAGCAGCAGCGCTACCGGGCCAGCGGCCTCAATCTGGTGACGGCGGCCATCGTGTTGTGGAACACGGTATATCTGGAGCGTGCCACCAGTGCTTTGCGTGGCAACGGCACGGCGCTGGACGACACATTGTTGCAATATCTGTCGCCGCTGGGGTGGGAGCACATCAACCTGACCGGCGATTACCTATGGCGCAGCAGCGCCAAGGTCGGTGCGGGGAAGTTTAGGCCATTGCGACCGCTGCCACCGGCTTAGCGTGCTTTATTTTCCGTTTTCTGAGACGACCCCTGGAACATAACCCCGACGGGCTTACCACGGGTTCCCCATGCCATTTCCAGTGCTTTCATGGTGAGCCTGCTGTCCGGCGAGAACGACATGGCCCAGCCCACTGGTTTTCTTGCGAACAGGTCGAGAACAACGGCGAGGTACGCCCAGCGCTTACCCGTCCAGATATAGGTCACATCACCGCACCACACCTGATTTGGTTCCGTTACGGCGAACTGTCGCTCAAGATGATTCGGGATAGCAACGTGCTCATGACCGCCACGCTTATACCGGTGAGTCGGCTGCTGGCAACTGACCAGCCCCAGCTCTTTCATGAGTCTGCCAGCAAGCCAGCGCCCCATCTGGTAGCCTCTCTGGGTTGCCATTGTGGCGATGCTTCTTGCTCCGGCAGAGCCGTGGCTGATGCCATGCAGTTCAAGTACCTGACTGCGTAATACAGCCCGTCTGCCGTCTGGCTTTTCAGGACGGTTTTTCCAGTATTTGTAGCTGCTGCGATGAACCCCGAACACATGGCAGAGAGTGGCCACAGGATAACGCGCCCTGAGTTTCCCGATTATCGAGAACTGTTCAGGGAGTCTGACATCAAGAGCGCGGTTGTAGATTCAATTGGTCAACGCAACAGTTATGTGAAAACATGGGGTTGCGGAGGTTTTTTGAATGAGACGAACATTTACAGCAGAGGAAAAAGCCTCTGTTTTTGAACTATGGAAGAACGGAACAGGCTTCAGTGAAATAGCGAATATCCTGGGTTCAAAACCCGGAACGATCTTCACTATGTTAAGGGATACTGGCGGCATAAAACCCCATGAGCGTAAGCGGGCTGTAGCTCACCTGACACTGTCTTAGCGCGAGGAGATACGAGCTGGTTTGTCACCCAAAATGAGCATTCGTGCGATAGCTACTGCGCTGAATCGCAGTCCTTCGACGATCTCACGTGAAGTTCAGCGTAATCGGGGCAGACGCTATTACAAAGCTGTTGATGCTAATAACCGAGCCAACAGAATGGCGAAAAGGCCAAAACCGTGCTTACTGGATCAAAATTTACCATTGCGAAAGCTTATTCTGGAAAAGCTGGAGATGAAATGGTCTCCAGAGCAAATATCAGGATGGTTAAGGCGAACAAAACCACGTCAAAAAACGCTGCGAATATCACCTGAGACAATTTATAAAACGCTGTACTTTCGTAGCCGTGAAGCGCTACACCACCTGAATATACAGCATCTGCGACGGTCGCATAGGGAAGGTGCGAATAAGCAGGTCATTTCTTCCCAAGCTGACTCGCTGATTAAAATTTCGCGGATCTGGGCCGATTTTTTTCCCGCAAACACATCGAATCAGCCTATTTAGGCTATTTTTTCCACCATTTCTGGCGTTATTTCCGGTTTTTACTGAGATCTCTCCCACTGACGTATCATTTGGTCCACCCGAAACAGGTTGGCCAGGGTGAATAACATCGCCAGTTGGTTATCGTTTTTCAGCAGCCCCTTGTATCTGGCTTTCACGAAGCCGAACTGCCGCTTGATGATGCGAAACGGGTGCTCCACCCTGGCACGGATGCTGGCTTTCATGTATTCGATGTTGATGGCCGTTTTGTTCTTGCGCGGATGCTGCTTCAAGGTTTTTACCTTGCCGGGACGCTCGGCGATCAGCCAGTCCACATCCACCTCGGCCAGCTCCTCGCGCTGTGGCGCTCCTTGGTAGCCGGCATCGGCTGAGACAAATTGCTCCTCTCCATGAAGCAGATTACCCAGCTGATTGAGGTCATGCTCGTTGGCCGCGGTGGTGACTAGGCTGTGGGTCAGGCCACTCTTGGCATCGACACCAATGTGGGCCTTCATGCCAAAGTGCCACTGATTGCCTTTCTTGGTCTGATGCATCTCCGGATCGCGTTGCTGCTCTTTGTTCTTGGTAGAGCTGGGTGCCTCAATGATGGTGGCATCCACCAAAGTGCCTTGGGTCATCATGACGCCTGCTTCGGCCAGCCAGCGATTGATGGTCTTGAACAATTGACGGGCCAGTTGATGCTGCTCGAGCAGGTGGCGGAAATTCATGATGGTGGTGCGATCCGGCAGGGCGCTATCCAGGGATAATCGGGCAAACAGGCGCATGGAGGCGATTTCGTACAGGGCATCTTCCATGGCACCGTCGCTCAGGTTGTACCAATGCTGCATGCAGTGAATACGCAGCATGGTCTCCAGCGGATAGGGCCGTCGGCCATTGCCCGCCTTGGGATAAAACGGCTCGATGACAGCGGTCATATTCTGCCATGGCAGAATCTGCTCCATGCGGGAGAGGAAAATCTCTTTTCGGGTCTGACGGCGCTTAGTGCTGAATTCACTATCGGCGAAGGTGAGTTGATGGCTCATGATGTCCCTCTGGGATGCGCTCCGGATGAATATGATGATCTCATATCAGGAACTTGTTCGCACCTTCCCTAATCATCCCGCCGAATACACTGGTACCGATCGCATGCTTTGTGCTGTCACTGGCCCCATGGTAAGCATCAGCGGAACAGTGTTTAATGTGAAAACCAGAGAAGTAATCCGTATTGACCACAAGCGCTGCTTCAATGCAATCAATGTCGCATCAATAAGGGTCTTTCCTTCTTTCATCAATTGTTTCGCGAATTCGATAACCAGAATCGCATTCTTAGCGGAAAGGCCAATCAGGGTTATCTGGCCCACTTTGAAAAAGACGTCATTCGTCATATTCGTTACGGCTAAAGCCAGCACAGCGCCGAGCAATCCAAAGGAACTATAAGCATTTCCGCTAAGGGAACGGACTAGGTTTCGTAAAGAGCAATACCACCAGTATCAAGGCGAGATAGCTGCTTTATCTACTTATTAAAATGTACCTTTGAAAAAGTAGACTTTCTGCGATACGCTCTGGCGGTATCATTTCCCCCGATTTTTCACGCAGCGCGCCGGACGGTTTCCGGCCCTGACGGAGCCCTGGATGACACAGATGCCTGATGATGATCCTGACCTGTCCATGTCGCCGGCGGTCATACCACCTGATGGGGATTTCCTGCCGGCGCTGACAGGCGGCGAGGGTCCGGTCAGTCCCGCCCGGGCGTACCTGCTTTCCCTGAATTCCCCCCGCAGCCGGCAGACCATGGCCTCGTTCCTTAGCATCGTCGCGGACATGCTCGGTTCAGCTTCCATGGATGCCTGCAGCTGGGGCAGCCTGCGGCGTCATCACGTGATGGCTGTGACCGAGCTGCTGCGCGATAGCGGGCGGGCCACGGCCACCGTCAACACCTACCTTTCGGCACTCAAGGGCGTGGCGAAGGAAGCCTGGATGCTCAGGCTGATGGACGTGGAAAGCTTCCAGCACATCCGGGCGGTGCGCAACCTGCGCGGCAGCCGTCTCCCCCGCGGCCGGGCCCTGCTGCCGGAGGAGATCCTAGCGCTGTTCAGTACCTGCGAGGATGATGGCTCCAGTATCGGCCTCCGGGATGCGGCGATGCTGGGTGTCATTCTTGGCTGCGGCCTGCGCCGGTCGGAGGCCGTGGGGCTGGATTTGAGTGACGTTGTCACCACTGAGCGAGCACTCAGGGTGCTGGGTAAGGGGAACAAGGAACGGCTGGCCTATATGCCGGCGGGCACCTGGCAGCGGCTAAAGCTGTGGATCGATGAAGTGCGCGGAGAAAAAGACGGGCCGCTGTTTACCCGTATCCGTCGCTTTGACACCCTGACGAATGACCGTCTCACCGACCAGGCAGTGTACCATGTCCTGCAGGTGCGCCAGCGCCAGGCAGGAATAGCGAAATGCGCCCCGCACGATTTAAGGCGTACTTTTGCCACGGCCATGCTGGATAATGGGGAAGACCTGATTACGGTGAAGGATGCGATGGGTCATGCCAGCGTCACCACCACCCAGCAGTACGATCGCCGCGGCGAGGCGCGCCTGCGAACGGCGCGCGACCGTCTGGATCTGATATGAACTTAACAACACGTTAAGATAACAAGTTAACAAGATAGTAGGTGTGGATGCTCGCATGCTTGCAATTTTCTGAAATGGCGTCACATTGGAACTTCCGTTAAAGTAGGTCTGCCGGCTATCCCGTTTCCCCTTCTGAACCGGGGTGGTTTGGATATGCGGGATGGCCGGTCCTTTTCGTTCTTTTGCCGGGTACCATATGTGATTTTTAGGGTTATGAAGCGTGAAAATCTTCTGCAACTTCAGAAAAGTAGCTGAGTAACCGTGTATCTCTCGCGGGCATACGTTCATGAGCCGGTGTTATCAGCCCCATCAGCAGAAAGCGGCCGCTATCCCACATGTGTTCTGTGTAAATGAGATAGTGATCTGAGGTACGGTTGTAATTCTCTTGTCTGGCACTCCAGGTGAGCTGGAAATGCAGATTAACGTGAATATGCTGGACGTTAGCATCGACAGCGAATGGCGGGTAATCAAAAGGGGCGTCCCTTCCAAGAAGATTTGACGGTGCGCCAGTTGATTTATACGTAATGAACTCTGCTTGTAACTGGCTCTCCAGCTCAGGGTAAACGGCAAACGTGGGCTGGAAAAAAGTATCCCACGTGACATGACTGTACTCAGCTGTTAACGCCATTTAGCCGCTGCCCTGTTGCCTGAATCCAGCAGGTGATTCATGGCCGAGAGGTTGATTCCAGAGTCACGCACTTCTGTCGTTCGTGTGATTTGATCAATAAGACTGAGGTAGTTTTTAGTCGCAAGACTGACCATTTTAATGGCCTTAAAGAATGCAAACTCAACAGAATTCCTGTCATACGACTGAACGATTTTTTTTTCCGGCAGCATCAGAACAAAGGACTCTGCGATACCTGCGACATGGATAGTATGATTTCTGATGTCGCTGGCGACTTTGATAGCGCCGGCGAAATCGCTGTCTGCATACCGTGCCAGCTCGATGCGACTTGAGCGTAATTCTTCAGCTACGTCATTGAGAGCAACAGTGAGCTCGCTGATATCGGTTTTGTTGACTCTGGAGCCCATTTCGTAAACCCGTTCAACAATCGTAGGCTGACACGCAACCGCTTTGGGTTGCGGCTGGAAACTGGCAAGAACCAGTGCCACTGCGGCCTGCAAGTGCTGGATTTTAAATTTCACGACGGGCTCCATAATCATCATCTCTCGACGAGGCGCTGCATTTTACTACTGAACTTAACTATATGCTAAAAAAAGTTGGTTGCATATGTGGCTGGCACAGCAAACAGGAAATTGAAATCTTCTATCTGGCCGTGGCTTTCCGGATTGCTACCTGAAGCCTGTCAGCGGTTACGGCTTCCGGGAAAACCGTGATGGTGTCGGGAGTCGCCCCGCTAACGGGCATGACGATGATCCCCGGCGTTCCGGTGAGTCCCAGCGCCTCCGACAGATTGCTGTTTTTCTCAAGAGACGCGGTATGGTCGCCAGGAGCTGAGGTGGCCAGCCCCGCCTTTGACGCTGCAACGCGAATATCCTCCACCGTCAGTTTGCCTTCATTATGCCCGGTGGCGTAGATGGCATTGTGATATGTGACATAGGCCTGCGGCCCTTTCTGTTGCCAGACCGTCAGCCCCTGCTGTGCAGCCTGAAGTGAAGCTTCCCAGCGGCCACCAAATATTGGCCACTCCTTAAAGAGGTAACGGACGTCCGGCTGCGCTTTCATGACCTTCTCCAGCTCCGGCGCGAAGCGGCTGCAGAACACGCACTGGTAATCAAAGAATTCAATCACCGCGACCTTTGCATTATCAGGCCCGTAAACCGGGGTGTCCGGATCATGCAGAAGGTTCGACTGATTCTCCATCACGTTGAGTGCAAACATCTTCTGCTTACGTGCCTCCTGCTGTTCCTGCAGCTTATTACTGACGGTCACCAGAATCTCCGGGTGAGATACCAGATAGTCGGCAGCGATTTCGCCGATACGAGCTTCCTGCTCCGGGCTGAATACCGGCTGAGGTGCTGAAGCGTGTGCCGTTGAAATAAAGCTAATGTATGTTGTAACTATTAATGCGGCTAATTTTTTTGCTTTCATTGTCTGATTCTCATGGTTAAAAGGGGGATTAACGTTCTTTCTGAATGGTTCGGGTGAGGGTTTGTTCTTCACGCTCCAGCGTGCGGCCGCGTTCAGTATTTTCTGCCGCCCTGAGCATGTCGCGCTCTACGTTTGCCAGATCTGCAATCACACGCGATGCCCGCGACTGTTCACCAGCGGTCTTGTCAGCACCTTCCAGCTCGCTTCTGACGCCTGCAGCGGCTTTTTTTTCCTGTCCATCAGTGTTTTCCTCACCTCTGACCCTGGCGATCACATCCGCATCCGGGTTGAGTGGTTCCGGTTTACGCGGGTTAATGTCTTCCGGTTTCAGTCTGATAACCTCTTCCTGTGGAACTTCCGCCAGCAACGACTCCGGCTGCCTGCTCCGTCCGGCTTCTTCATTGCGAACCTGGTCTGCCAGCATTTGCTCGCGCAGCTGCTGTACGTTCTGTTCGTCCGTCAGCGTGGAGACAATACCCGGCGACACATCCTGTTTTGTCCCACCGCTTACCTTAAGCAGCCATGCTGAAGGCGGTTCATCACCGGTCTGCCAGACCACGCCGTCCTTTGGATGATTTCGTACTGCATCGAGTGCAGCCGTAAGGTCGCTGGCCACAATCGTGTTTCCGGACTGACTCCGCTGCAGCACGGCGCCACGGGTACGCTCTGTCATGACCATTCGGGTCGCCCCCTGAGTCATCCGTCCTTCCGGGCTGGAAACCAGGGAAACCAGGGCCAGGCCCGCACTCCTGCCATTGTTGTCATAAACCGGCAGCGCCAGCGCCGGTTCAGGAAAGCGCCGGGTGGCCGGGATGATTTTTGCCGTCAGTGACGCATCCTGCATGCCCTGATGGCGCACCCAGGCGCGACCGATGGCCGTTTTATTCACCGGCTGCCCCATTGCCCAGATGGCTTTCGCCTGTTTGCGCTGCGTTTCCGGTGCCAGCGCATCGTGCGCAGTTTTGATATCACGCTCCGGTGTTTTTACCGCCTTAACCCAGTCCGCTTTCCCGTCGGTGTATATCTGGACGTGCTCTTTCACGCGTGAGGCTGAAATGTAGAAGGCACGACGGGAAGCCAGTGCCTTACGTCCGTCTTTCGTGCCCTCAAGCGCAATGACATAATCACTGCTGGCCCCCTGTGCGCCGTAGCCGGTGACGGCCCAGCCGTAGTCGATATGCTGCTGCGCCCGGACCTTCTCCGGATTGATGGTGACGCGACCGTTCTCCCCTTTCAGACGGATATTCCCCTCCTCGCTGACCGACTCCACCGTATAGCGCTGGTTGGCCATCTGCCCCTGTTCGCGATCGGTCGCCGTGAACTTAAGCAGATCGCCGGAACGGACTTCCATCTCGCTGCGGCGAAACAGCTGCACGTCACCGGTGATCAGCTCATTCGGTGAAATCAGAGCAATCTTCCCTTCCTCATCACGTACCGTCACCGTTCTGCCGTTACGGTCAACAGCCACCACATCCTGGTAGCGGTCACCGCGTTTAACCACCATCCCTGCTTCCCAGGCCTCTGTTTTGTTGAACTCATGGCGCGTATGGGTGATTTTATCGAGCACAGGCACCTTAATGGCCTTCTCCCCCAGTTCTCCCCGCGCTGCAAGCGCGGCATGAATGCCGGCATTTATCGCCTTACGGTCGGCGTTCAGCTGCGCAATGATGAGCGTACGGGACCGCGCCTCCGGCGTCCGGTCCTTCCAGTCCGCCACGATGTCGTTAACAGGCGTCTCCGTTTCCTGAATCGCACTTTCCGGGAGCGCGGCTGAAGCGCTACGCGCCACACGGTCAGTCGGCTGGGTTTCAATGCGCTGCAGGGCCGCATCGATCCGGTTATCGATGATGTCGTGAACGGCGCCGCGCAACTGCAGGTCTTTCTGACGGACGATTTCCTTCATGATGGCCACATCCATCGGGCTTCGCTCCTGCATCAGCTTAAACGGCGCGCCCACGTCGACCGCTTCAAACTGGTCGATATCCCCCATCGAGACTGCACGTCCGCCGCCGCTGGCAATGGCCTGGAACAATGCCGCCGTATCCTGGTTGCCTGCCATTGATGATTCATCGATAAGAAACACCTGTCCTTTATAGTCAGGTTTCCCGCCTGCGGCCGTCGCCTGGTCATGCTCAACGACAAAGGATTTGATGGTCTGTGCCCGTACACCGACGTCGCTCATTTCTTTCACCGCCTGGTGCGTAGGAGCAAGCCCCGTCATCACCGGACGAACGTCCGCCGGTAGGGTCTCCAGTGCAGATATCACCGCCTTTAGCTGCGTGGTTTTCCCCACGCCGGCATAGCCCTGAATCCCGATAAACTGATCCGTGGTACCCAGCACCAGGGTGGTCGACTTTTTCTGGCCATCGGTGAGTCCGTTCAGCACGGCCTCCGGTACCTGTTCCAGCAACGGCTGCTGCGTACCTTTCCCTTCCTCCACCACGCGCAGAATGGCTTTCTCCATCTCCCAGGTGGACCGGGACACCAGTACCGGCTCTCCCCCTGCGGATACGGACAACAGCTCGCCATTTTTAATCATCGCGCCAATTTCATTCCCGATGGCTTCGAGGTCGGGATGATATTTCTGCGCTTCCGTCGCGAGCTTAAGCTCGCTGATCACCACGGTGCGCTGGTCGTTAATGGCACGCCAGACGGCCAGGCCCGCGTCAGTCCTGACGTTGTCATGCAGTGAATCAACCGCCTGACTGACGTCCTGGTGACCGCTCAGATTTCTGACCAGCTGCACGGGAGAGGCATTGGTCTTCATACGCTGCAGCCGGGCTTCGGCCCGGTCCTGCACTTCGGCCGTGAACACTTCCGCCCGGTGGCCACTCTGTGCCAGCGAGTTCATGGTCTGGGTCGATATGTCGCGGCTGTTCAGCGCGGCCAGCACCACGCCGGTGTCGTTATCCCGTCCGCCCGGCGCGGTCACGTAAGCATGTGACAGATAGAGCGGCTGGTCTTTTGGCAGAGTCAGGGTGTCTTCCCCCCGTTTAACCTCAATCCCCTTTTCACTTATCCCGGTCACCTCAAGACGATCTTTGGCCTTCAGGCTGTGCTCGCGGTCACCCGCCACGGACAGCAGTTTTTCGCCGGTGGCCACGCTGAGGGTTTCACGGCTGAAGAGACGCCAGTCAGCGCTGATATCCCCGATTTTCATCCGGGTCAGCACGCCGTCACCGTCGATTAGCGAGAGGACTCGCGTGTCCTCATGCACCCGGTCAATCACATAGGACTTACGCTCTTTTGCGTCCGTGCGATCTTCAAGCACCATGCCGGGACGGTACGAACCTGGCATGCGGCGCGTTTTGCTGTCGAGCCACACCGGCTGCCGGGCCTCTATCTCCACGCCGTCACGCCCCAGCTGCCCTGCGTTCTGCAGCGCCTCACGTACCAGACCCGTCAGCTGCGCCTGTTCACGTTTGCCGACCACGACGGCGGTGACGTTATCAGTTCCTCCGCTCAGCTCTGCAAACCGGTTGGCCAGCGCCTCGTAACGGTCGCGTTTGTTCGGAATACTGACCACTTCGGCCTCAAGCCCGGGCGCAGGCTCCGTGCGGCGGGAGCGAGCAACTCCCGCGGACTCCAGAACGGACATGGCGTTACCGTTCGCCTGCCGTCCGGCACTGTCGAGAAAGACCAGCTGTGCGTCCTGCGCGCGCGCTTCGCCCAGCAGAACCAGCGTCTCCTTTAGCCCCAGACGCTCTGCCCCTTCGATAATCAGCGTGCTCTGGGGTTTAAGGTGGAAATCACCGCTCAGAACATGCTGCCGGCTGATAATCCGTTCACGCAAATCGTCGGATTTTGCCAGCGAAATAGCGCGCTCGGCAGAGCTGGCCAGCACCTGCACGTCACGACCGTTCGCGCCGGCAATACCGGCCAGCTGCGCGGTCAGGTCACGGATACCTGCCACGCCTGACGGGGCATTCATCAGAACCAGGGCGTCTTTCTCTACCACTTCCAGCGCCGCTGGCGCGTACTGCGCCGGACGGGTGAAACTGACGACTTTTGTGGATTTGAGATGTTCCTGACTCAGCGCCTGGATCGAGAGTTCATCCAGCAGGTGAATACGGGAGGTGAAGACCCCTTTCTCACTGTCCAGCGGCACAATCATGCCGTCCTTCATCGCCGCATCGATGGCCACACGAATTTCCTGAATTTCCGGCAGCCGTTCGCTCAGCTCAGCGGTGGTCATCATCAGCTCGCCAAAGGTGAAGCGCGTTTTACTGTCGCTGAGCTGCGAGATGGCCAGCCGGACAGCCTCAGTCAGTTCCGGGCGGGGTATTTCAGTGTCCAGCTGCGCGGCAGGTAAGCGCCTGGTCGCCGGCGTCTTTTCGGGACAGGTCTGTGCCGGCTGACTCAGCGTGTCAGTTTGTTGTGGTACTGGCTGACGGGACAGGCTCTCCCGTTCTGCGGGTTGAGCAGGTGTGTCGACGCTCTTTTCTGCCGTGGACGACGTCTGCAGAGAAGACTGTTCAGGCCCGGCAGGAACCGGTTTAGCCTGGTGACCTTGCTCCGGCTGAGGCGCGGTCTCACGAAGACCTGCATCACGCGGCACCACGCTCTCCTGATACGCCTTCAGGTCAAATCCCTTCTCCTTCATCTGGCCCAGCCAGCGCTCCATCAGGCGCATCCGCGAAGGGTCAACTTTCGCCCTGCGGGTGTCTTTGGCGGCCACATCCCGGCTGCGCAGCGTGGCTTCCGCCCCCACGGCCCCCTGTATTTCCCTGCCCCGTGAGGAATATTCGTCCCTGACTTCTTCCGGAACGCCCTTGATCTCCCACATGCCATGCTTGCCTACTTCTTCCACTTCATGGCCAAGAGCTTCAACCCGCTCACGAAGCGCGCTGCGATAAATTTTCCCGAGGGTGACCTGGTGCTTCATGACGGTTTCGATAAAGCCGGCGTTATGGATATAGTCCGTGGCCAGGGCTTTCCATTTGCCCGCATACTCCGTCATGTTGGCAATCAGGAGATGGGTGTGCAGCTGAGGATCAAGATTGCGCGAGGTATCATGTGTATAGGCGGCCGCCACCATCTTGCCGGTGTGTACAATGGACGTAACGCCGTCTTTCGTGTCGCGGGCCGAGATGAGCTTCTCCACATAGCCAGCCGCCACGCGGACGGCATGGTTATGTGCTTCCACCATTTCTTTATCATTCCCAATGAGCGCCAGAATGGACACGCTCTTGGGAGCGGAAAAGGTCAGGTCATGGCCCGGGCGGTGGACGTGCTGTCCGTTAACCTCCTTGCCCAGCCGTGAGCCGTCCGGCAGACGGCCCTCGAGCACGGCCGTCAGGTCATCGCCACGGACGTTGCCCTCAAGGCCCAGCTCTTTTGCACCTTCCCCCATCCAGAGGCTCTGCAGGCTGCCCAGAAAATAGTAGTTATCGGAATTGCTGTAGTAGCCTGCAGCCTCGCCGGCTGACGCTACTGGGGCGACTGACATCATAGGTCATGCTCTCTGTCGTTATAGTGATGGTCGTTTTCGTCGTAACCCGGGTCGTCCGCGTGACGGTGAAGTAAAATGTTCTCTTCTTCCTGCGCCAGCTGACGGTGGGTGCTGTGGGCTTCATCCTGGGTCTGCGGTGTCACTGACTTCCCTGCCGTCGTCAGACTCAGGCCGCCGTCAGGCAGTGCCGTCACCTTCATATCCAGGTTCATTGATTCGCCCGCATTCTCGCTGGCCTGACCTTCTTCTCCGCCTGAGGTGGCTCCGGTATTGAGCCGCCGTTTCAGCATCCCCAGCGCGCCGGCTGCAGCAGGCTCGGAGGAAGTATCCAGCTGGGTTCTGCTGCGGATTTTTTGCAGTGCTGCAGGTATTTCCGGTTTAAGGGGCGCAGTCTCTTTTTGACGAGTTACTGAAGGAGGAGAAGACCGAAGTGAAACGACGTTGTCTTTTTTGTCTTCGGTGACAGGGTCTGTCACCGTGCTGTGATTTTCAGTTACTACTTCCGGGACCACTGGCTCTGTCCGCGATGTGACGTGCTCCCTGGCAGGTACCGGCTTCTGTTCAGGAGCAGCGCTGCGCGAAGGTTTCGGTTCTTCCATTCGGGTACGAGCCACTTTTTCGGTGGCCGGAGTTACCGGTGAGCCGGATGCCCCTGCAGAAGAAACCGGAGCAGGATTGTCAGCTGCAGATGATGTCTCGCTCCCCTTCTCCAGCACTTCATCGCCGGTCGGGAACGTCAGACCTGCGGCAGCCGCTGCGCGCTCGTTCTCCTGAATAACCTTCTCCAGCTCCGGACTGAGCGCATCGCGGATATTGCGCTCGAGAAGGCCTGCCTGCCGCTTCTTCGGCGCGCGATATTTCAGTTTCAGACGGACGACCGGATACTCACCCGGGAGGCGCACATAAAAGTTGAGGTTTGGCAGACGCATGATCTGCTCGTAGTCGACAATCGGGTTATTGACCTCGTCTTTACCGAGAGATACGCCGTCACGCACCTGGTCCAGACCGTAGCTGTTCTGCTCACGGATTTTGCGCTTACGCTGGTTGCCCAGTTCCTTTTCCACCACTTCGGCCATCTCCGCACTCGGTGAACGACCGTACATTCGGGTGTTCAACAGGTCGAAGATGCTTTTGGCCAGCTCGCGGCCATAGACGTGAACCAGCTGCGCCATGTTCTGCATCCCCAGCACGAAACAGCCGCCAAACTTACGCGCCTCGGCAAGCGTCTCAGCCAGCTCGGGGATGCGCTGCAGGCTGGGGGCTTCATCGATAATGAACCATACGCGGCGGTCGCTGTTCTCTCCCATGCTCTGCAGCATCAGCGTGGCCAGAGATACCCACAGCGAGATCAGAGGACGTACACTCTTGCGGTGACGTGCCTGGGTTGAAATAAACAGCCAGCTGCTGTCATAGCGTTCCTGCGTCATCCATTCCCGGATGGTGAACGGTGGCTTCGTTCCGTCATCCAGCCCCTGCAGATAGCGCAGGGCTTTGGCGTAGTTGGTTACCACTGAGCGAATGGAAATGGCCGTTTTCTCGATCTTCTCCTCAACCAGGTTGGCTGAGGGTGTGTTGGCCAGATAGTCACGCAGATTTTTCATGCTGAGGGACAGCAGGGTTTTGAGGAACTTCTCAATGCTGCGTTCCGGGTCTGTCGACATACGAATTGCAAGGTCGGCATAAATAGTTCGCGAACTGGATACCCAGAACGGATCGGAATCCCCTTCAGCCGGAATGAGGCTGGCGGCCAGGTTGTCGTAATCGACCGCGTCAACGCACTCCCCCCACATCTGCCAGTTTGCACAGCGTTCATCGTGAGCATTAAGGATGAAATCGGTGGACGGGTTGTAGTGGGTTTCTGTGAAGGTACAACCTGAGTCGTAGATGATGGCCCGGTCACCGCGTTTGCGGATGTAGTCGAGTAACCAGCGTATCAGCGTCGACTTCCCCACCCCGATAGTGCCATGCATCAGGAAGTTGAGTACCTCCGCCATCCTGACCATATGCAGATCACCCACGCGCAGGTCAGAGAACTCACCGTTTTTACGCAGGAGCTTGTTCACTTCAGCTGGCTTATCAGTCAGCTGCATCCCGGAAATGTATTCATCTTCACTTTCCTTTCTGCCGATACTGGCGATAAACCAGGTCACGGCGATAAACACCACCATACAGAACAGCCCGCTGCCACCGGCTGCCCACTGCAGCTCACGCAGGCACTGGTCGCCCATCGCCTGCATGTACGGGTCGGTATAAATCTGCGGCAGGGTCATTTTGAGCACCATTGCCGTCGCCGTTGGCGCATACCAGTAGTGGACGTCGTAGATTTTTGGCGTTCCCGATGCCGGCATCAGGTCAATAAAGCTGCTGTTGATACTGGCGAACCACCACAGGGAACCGTTATCCAGGGCTTCCTGAGGGATTCGCCAGAGAAAGATGGCGGTAGTCAGTACGGCGAACAGGATGAAGATCCAGAATCCTATCCAGTTGTTCACCTGAATGAACATGCGCCAGCGGTAGGCGGTCATCTGCCCGCCCTGGGTGAGGTTTTTTCCTGCGAAGCTCATAGCGTGTTGTCCGGCCGTTATCGCATCACCTGCTCGGTGATGTGTGTTATCAGAGAAGAAACGTTGAAAAGGGTGATGAAAAAATGTGGTACCGCGTGGGGGTTAATCGTCAGGTTATTACATCTGACTCAGGCCTGCTGACATCCGTCCTCCCAGTCCTGTTTATTAATGTATGCAGCCACAAAACGGACTGACGAGGCCACATCCCTATAAACCGCTGAATGCCCCCCCCGGGGCTCCAGATCGTAAAGGGTAAATTCATAGCCAGCCCAGAAAGCAACAATGGTCATACCCTGCCCCTCAGGAAGTGAACCGAATACATTCATCCAGGCCCTTGCTGCCATCAGCTCGCTTTCCAGATGGATAAGTGACCAGAATTCAGCTGAGTAATCTGCACGTTCATTTCTCTGATGCATCATGATGGACGAACTCCTTGAAATTAAGGACGCAACGCTCGCCGCAGACAGGGCTGCGCCTGGCGCAGTCATGCGAGGAAGCGTAATTACTGGTAACTGACAGAAAGCACTGACGCACCCTGCTCCGGAAAGAACGCGGTAAATATCAGTCTGAGGGGGAACAGGCTGTGACGGTCGCCACAGCCGCAGGGTATTACATGATGCCGGCGATGGATTTGGCCAGCTGAGCTTCCAGGACAGGTTTCGCCTCTTCGAACTTGAGGTTTACCTTGTTGGCATTGGATACCACACGGGTCTGGTATTTGGCGCGGTTACCCTGTTCTGAGCTGGTCTGTAGCTTGACGCCTGAGGTTCCCTGCTTCAGTGCAGCAATATTGTCAGTCGTGACGGTCGCCTTGCTGCGCTCGGAAATTTGCAGATCGGTCACCATCGTGTAGTTCACGTCTTCAACCATTTCATCTGCAGCCATACCAATCAGGCCACTGGCAAGCCCTACACCCAGCGTTGCGCCCGCTGAAGACGAGTTATACGCCGTAATACCCGCACCCAGTGCAGCTCCCATTGCCGCACCTTCGTACCCGGTCTTGAGGAAGCCCTGCGCATCACGCAGATCCATCTTTTCGGCTTCCAGCACGTTTGCCTGAATCCAGTAGTAGGCGGTGTCAGGAGAACTGGTGACGCGGTAACCTTTCGCGGCCAGTTCATTTGTAATTTGTGCCTGCAGACCAGACATGTCCTTGTCAGAGGTATTACGGATCTGCAAATAAACAGTCTTCTCTGATGATGGTTCCAGCCAGATGGTTTCACTCATCTGGGTTTTGACATCAAGATTACGTTTCTTCACCGCAGTGGACATGGCGCCACAACCTGACAGAGCGAGAGTAGAAGCGATCAGACCTACAACGGCTAATTGTTTTAATTTCATGAATTCATCCTGTGCATAGAAAAACGTCCCCGTTAGCGAGATATAGCTAACAGAGACGTTATCGGCTGATTTGAAAGGGAATTTAGGTTAAATAGATGATTGGCTTAGATTACTACAAAAATTAAGGGGGCCATTGCCCCCTTACTCTCAGTATCCCCGGTTAGGGTCATACGTATTTAAAGGTTCGTTGAAGTTTGTTCCCCAACTGTTTCCGTGTATATCCAGGCCAGAGATGCCACCAACCATTGGCATTCCTGATGCAGGGTTCACCGTTATTCCATTACTGAACGAATCGTTGAAGGAAGTATTTAAAGGAACAGGGGTTATACCGGCATCTTGGATACTCATTTGGCTGCCTGAAAAGCTGATAATTTTGTTGTCACTAGCGCTAAGGCGTTGAGCCTCATTATCTGGTAACACATGAGCTATCCCGTTCCGGATAACGTATATCCGCCCATTATCTTCATCCTTAAGAAGGGTATTATCCTTGTAAGTAGTAGGTCGCAATACTGCTCCCACTAGGATAAAAGCTATTAACGAGTGAACAGCTATGCCTGCTATTAAAGCACTTTCTGTATCATTGCCTACATACACCATCAGGAAGGTTAGCAAGACTGCAAGCACCACGTTACTCAGGAAAGTTGCTTTTAAACCCATCCCTCTTTGGCTGCTTCGTAACTTCCAAAAGCAGAGCAGATAGATAGCGCTGGGGATAATTGATAAGAGCATGCTCTTAGCCATAAATGGCACGTCAAAAAGTACCTGCATGCTTAAAGAATAAGCTGCATAAATGCCGATTGGAATGAAACAACAATAAGCACTTACTTTTTTGTTCATTTTATCCTCCAGTTTTCTTCCTTAATTCTGCCACTCTCTGTTGCAGTTCATCTGGTTGGAGATCATTAAACGGATTGAGTTTACTTGATTGATCCAGTTCAGCTTCGGCACGACCAAGCTTGAATCGCCCTTGACCGATTAAGTTTTCTCCTTTCAGGATATCACTGGATACCTGAACAGTGGATTGTTTTTTATCAATTTCTCCAGCAGATTCGTTGATTTTATGCTCATTTTCAGATCTTTGTTCCGCCACTCGGCGCTGTAATTCATTCTGAGGACCAAAACCCTGCGTAGAATGTTCATGCAACTTAGCCTGATTTTCTCTATAGGACTCCTGCATAGCATCACCACGTACTTTTTCGCCGCCAACATTAATGCCTGAACGGCTATGAGTCACTTCACTCTCCTGGCCATACGTGTTTCCTTTCTCCCTAATGGCTCCTGAATGATGGAACTCCGGGTGCGATTCTGCAATGTGACCGGTCCTTTCATCTGCAGTGGTGCGTCCACCGGAAACAACCATGCCAGCCGACGAGGTGATATTACCCGAGCTGCTTCTCTGTCCGGCTGCTTGTCCCTGATGAACAGTTGAATGCTCAATACCCGGCGAAGCAGAATCGTTTGTTCTGGCAGAATAATTCCCACCCTGCTGGCCTCCATTTTCAGCGCCCTGAGTCGTTCCGTAAGTCTGGGTACCGCCAACACCTCCCGAGCTATGAGCACCACCATTCTGAGAGCTGTAACTGACTCCAGCATCATGACCAGATGAACCTGATACCTGCTGACTGCCGCCCGCTGGCTGAACAATATGCTCACCACTGAATGCTGCATGCTCCTGGCCGCTGGTAAGATCAGAACGACCCTGCTGATAATCCCCCATAATTTCAGGTTTGAGACGCTCATTTACGAATTCCATCGCTGCTTCTCGCGCCGACGGCGCACTTGTCAGCATGGACTGGGCCTTATCACCGTATTTATTAGCCGCCCAGTCCACAAACTCCTGCGTATAGTTCGTATCGAGGCTTGCGCTCTGATTCTGCGCAACGGTGGCCATCCGACTGAACTCGCTACTCTGTGTAGAACTGGTGGTGTACTGATGGTACTGGCTTTCAGCATCATTGAGTGTTGCGGCCAGCTGCTGAACATTACTGCTTGCTGCATTTTCGGAATGATTCGCGCCATCGGTGATACGGCTGCTTTTAACCATATCCATACCCTGGCGGAAGTCATTAACTGCCTGGCTGTTCTGATCATGCCGCATATCTTGCGAATGGGAATCTGAATTCTGGATTCCTCTTGAGCTGCCCGTCGAATGCCGCAAATCGCCTGAAACACTTCCTTCAGCACCTAACTTAACAACACCCAGATTAAGCCCCCCTCCGGCCGTTCCTTTAATGCCTGCAGATATAGAACCCTGATTACTGATATCCATCAGTTTGTTATAGGCTTCCTGCGTCGAGATGTTGTTTGCTTTCGCATAACTTTCAGCGGCAGACAACATCATGCCAGCACCGCGCGTTGCATTAGTGGCCTGGCTGTTTTCACTACCGCTGGTCAGGCTGTCGCTGGTACCGGTCTGGTGAGACAGCTGAGATAGCTGTGACCAGCCACTGGTCACGCTGTGGTTGTAGCCATCGAGGGCGGTCTGCGCCTGGACCTGCGACTGACGGGCGGACTCCTGGAATCCACTGCTGGCCAGCTGGCTGAGCTTCATGTTCACCGGCAGATTCGACATTGCACCCGAGCCGTCGATAACCGTATGGCCACCGGCCGTCTGAGTCTGCGTGGAGCCATTATCCGCCTGCCAGGTTTGCTGACCCTGACGCTGCATCAGGTTGGTATCCATCTTGTTCTGGCTGACATTGTCCATCGACATGTTGTTAAACGACCAGTTTCCGTCCGCCGTGGTCGCGGCCACACCTGCTGACGTGAATGCGCCCGAGCTGAGTACGCTCCCTGCCACCTGAGAGCCCATCGCCGCTGCACCTTTGGTCAGATAGAACGACAGCACCGGAATGGAAAGGGACAGATACCCTGCCAGATTCGCCACGTCCGAATGCTGCAGCGCAACCACATCCTTGTTGGCCAGCACCAGGGGCGTGCCCCCGGACTGGCTCTGCAGCCAGTAGTTGGCGGCATAGTTAAGAATGGCGAACATCACTGGCCACATCTGGAAATAGATAAAACCGGAAACGTATATTTTCAGGGTGTTCAGACCAAAAAGCGTGTGGTTTGACGCGGCCAGCGCAATCATCAGCGGGAACAGGCAAACCAGGATAAGCATCAGCAGGGACTGTGCAAACGGCAGCGTTCGGGTCGCCAGCTCGTTACCTGCAGCCCAGCTGAGTCGCTGTTTTGTTGCAGCGTTCTCGGTGGCCAGATTAAGCAGGTTAGCCGTATCGGATGAGCGAGCGGCAAAACCCTTGATCCCCTGCCGTACTGCACTGTTCGTGATGTTGTTCTTCATGATCTGCGCAGCAGTCATACCACCGGAATAAAAATATCCGTAGCTTTCCCCCATAGCGTTGGCCAGAAGCGTCGCGCCATTCAGCTTGTTGCCGAAGACCTTTCTCGTCAGCCAGGTAAACGTCGCACTCCCCGGGTTGACGTCAGTATTGGCGAGCTTCTGTATCTCCGTTGCGGCCTGCTGGCAGGTCAGGAACTGGCGTGAGGTGGAGGTCATCTTAAAGATGCCCCGCAGAGGGCTTGGGTTACTGGTTATCAGCGTCAGCGGGTCAGTGGAATTGAGCAGCTGATTGATTGTGTATTTACCATTCAGAAGAATGTCGCCGATCACACAGTTTTCCACGTAATCCGGCAGCATCTGCGCCAGCTCCGGGTTTTGCGTGGCGAAGTCACTGGTTTCTGCCACAATCTGCGAGCCAAACAGCATCCCGGTTTTGCTGTAGGTCACCGAGTCGGGTCTGGCCATCAGCATGTCGTAAACTGACGCCATCTTATACCCGATACTGGTCGTCAGCGACGCGATAGCCGCCAGGCCAACCGGTACGTTATCGGTTACCCAGACCGCACCGGGATCGGACAGGTCAATGACCTGCACTGAGCGTTTCGGTACCAGCAGGATGGAAGTCAGGATCATGAAGACCGCCAGCCACTGAACGAAAACCATCGGGTTACGCTGTTTGATGAAGGTAAGCAGTACGGCCAGCACACCGAAGGTGCCGGCAATACGCAGTAAGGTGTGGAAAGTATTCTGGCCGACAAGGGTGACAACGGCGTCCAGCGCCGTTTTCCACATTCCCCCGCCATAAATGGTATATATCTCAAGCATCAGCGATCACCCCAGTGATAGTTGCTTTGATAGGAGCCTGAAACAATGGTGGATACCTGTTGCTGCAGGTACTGCATGTTGCGGTCGATACCGTCCAGCGCGTTCTGATCGGCTGCTGACTGCAGCTTCATGTCAGCGAGAAGTCCCTGCGCATGAATGATGTTGTCGCGTAGTTTTGCGGCTGCTTCTTCAGGGAAGTTCTTGCCGGCCAGAGACAGGCTTGCCTGTTTCACCAGCTCCTGGAGGTACTGAATCATCAGGTCCTGAGCAATGAAGTCGGAAACCTGCAGAAGGTACGTGGCGCTCATCCCCATACTCTGGGCGTTAGTCAGATACTTCAGCACCGGTACAGAGGTGGTGTTCACAAAGCCTTTTTCCTGATCGGTCAGCGCAGTATCGTCGACCAGCTTGTTCTGCATTGAGAGCATCAGGTTTTTAACCAGCGTGACCAGAGCGTTGGACTCAGAAATCGTCAGACTGGTGACAACAGGTCCCAGACACAGAGTGGATTCGTCGCATCCGTAGACCTTCGCCGTCCCCCCGCGCATCAGGACTTTAATCAGGTCGCGGTTATCAACCAGCGGCGTCAGAATTGTCACATCGCCATCCTTGTTGAAAATGATGGAGCCGACGGTACTCATGACCAGCTCCTTCAGCGCGCGGTCGTTGCCGAGAAGGCCATTCTTACTGAGGGTGTCCCAGATAAGGTTTTTGTTCTTCAGCACCTGATCCTTCTCAGCATCACCGGCTTTAGCCGTGACTTTGTCGCCCTGTCCTCCGACGGTACAACCCTGACGGGAAGCCGCCCAGTCGGAGAACATGTTGGTTTCGCCGGCAATGTCCTGGCAGATTTTCTGCTGGGAGACCTGCGTCACTGGCCACAACCCGCCGATGATGCCCTGAGCAGCCTGGCATGAACTCATGTTCATGGAGTTAACATCACTGGCCAGTTTCTGCAGGAAATCTTTCGCCTGCTTCAGCTCCGGTACCATCGTCTGCAGGGCCAGATCGAAAGCATAACCGGCGGCGTTGCTCATGATTTGTTTTACAAATCGCTGAATTTCTTCCCCGCTGATCATACTGAACGACCCCAGATAGGCATCGATACCGCCGCAGCCGGCGTTCAGGGAGGGCAACTGCATTGAGATGAGCTGCACGTTTTTGACGGGGTTTCGCAGATAGACAGAACCACCCGAGAAGTACCCGGCCGCCTGTCCCTGCCAGGCCTGTGCCTGCGACACATTGCCGCTGTAGCCCAGATTATTGAAGAAACCGTTCAGGTCGCCGTTGACGTCCGCCTTCGCTGGCAGTGCAACCAGCCCAGCCAGAAAGACAGCGCCTGCCGTTATCAGTGCCTTAATCATGGGGCACCTCTGTTCTCTCAGGCTCCAAGCCGCTGTCTTTTCGGATTATCCGGCGGTACAGGGATTCCTCAAGTTTACCCACACAGCACAGAATGCAGTGCAGTACCAGTACTGCAAACAAACCACTCATGATCGCCCACAGGAGATACTGCGGATAATGGATGAGCAGCGAGAGTGTAAACTGTTCAGAACGAACAAGCGGCTCCGGCATGGCAGCCAGCGTGTTGTCAGCCCACCACACATAAATTCTTTCAGCGAAGATAAAGAAAACAAGGCTGTACAGCAGTTTCAGCGTGAATAAATTCGCCCACTGCCGGGACTCTTTGCTCCCCTCAGAGTCCTTCATCTGTTTAATGAAGCGATTGTGGACACAGGTTTTCAGTCTGGTGAATTTCATGCGATCTCCTCACGGGGTTTCCGGGACAGGGTCAGACGGCAGATGTACAACCCGGTGGCAGTGAAAAAGAAGCCGACACTCAGCGAAATGAGCAGCAGCACCGGCACGTCCTGAAGGTAAAGAGTCATTTCCGGGCGAGACAGTGCGCTGACCACGCGATGGGCCTGCGTCCCGTAAAACGCGGCAGATACCAGCAACGTCATGCTGAACAGCAGCCACACGCGCTCGGCACGCGATAATGCATACGATGTTGTATTCATGTTGAAGTCCGGTTGTCTTACTGAGGGGTGACCTGCGCACTTGCCGGCATCGGCGGCAGCGATTTCGGGTCAACATTATCCAGGTCAGCCTGAATCAGGCTGGCCATACGGCTTTCAAGCGTGGGGATTTCCATCACGCCCTGGGTGAGTGGATAGGCTTTCAGGGTGTTGACGTTGACCATAAAGGCCGTCGGTGTCGCAATTGGCAAACCGTTTCCGAAGAAGGTGACAATCTCATCTGCGATGGGAGAGTTAGGGTCCGTCTTACGCGGGATCATCGGGGTCGGGTAAGATACGTCCCCGCCGCCGTCAAGGGTGTACGGGTACACCCTGATGGCATGCTCATCGGCCCAGCCCTTCAGCAGCGGGTCAAACTTCGCGCTGTACTGACAGTGCGCCTGCATAAAGAGCACCACCGCATAATCCTTCATGTTTGCCTGGCGACCGTCCGGCAGCGACATCAGGTTTACCGGCGCGGGAACCGGAATGGTGGAGGCGGTGACGGCTGCAGCGTCAGCAGAGGCCGTTTTTGTCGCTTCAAGCGCCACTAACTCCTCGCGCGCCCCGGCGTTCGCCAGCAGCGGTATGGCCATCAGCAGAGCCGTGAGTCCGGTTTTAATGTTCATGGTCGCCTTCCTTATGCGTTTGCCCTCTTTCGTCACGGAACCAGCGATACACGGCATACACCACCATGCCAGCCGCCCCGGCCCACATACCATTGCAGAGCCATAAAAGCCCCTGCTGCGTATGCTCAACCGACCAGGTCATCAGCTCGCTCAGTACGCGCGCCATCGTGCCCCAGAAAATCAGTCCTGCAACAAGGGATGCATTCATACATGTGTTTCCTTTTGGAAGATATCACGCCCCTCATGCACAGAGGCGCGACGATGAATATACAGATGGGTCAGAAAACCCAGAGTTGCGCCGAAGAGCGCAGCTATCAGCCAGAAGTTGAAAAGCGTGGCATCCATCGGCTTTGTCCAGCGTTCGCTGTCAACCGGTTCACGATGGCAAATCGACATCGGCGGGAGCTGATAAGAAGGAGGACTGGCCTCCTCGCCGGGTTCAGGTAGCCGGGGTCGTGGTGCCGGTTCATAATGCGTAACGCACTGCATTACCTTACCGTCGGGCGCGCCTTCGGTTAGCGTTTGCGCCTCTTTCACAAACTGCCCGGCCAGCGAGCCCTCCAGCGATATGGCTATCACAATACCGTACAGCAACAGCGCCGGGCCGAAGACAAGGGTGAACAGGGCAAAACGCCCTGCATCACGGATGAGGGGTAAAAGCATTTTTGTCATAAGAAACTCTCAGGAATTCGGTTTAAAGCCGGTGGCCACGTTCAGGAATCGCTTCGACAGATCATCCTGAGTCATGAAGCCGTATGACAGCGCGCGGTAATTCTTGCTCCGGGGGTCAACAAGGTAGAGCGCCGGGAAGTGCGTGATATTCATCGACCGGGACTGCCCCGTATCCGGACGGCTCTGCGGCAGGGAGGCTGCCACCTGACCGTCAACCGATACCGGGATAAGCGAAATCCCGTTGGTTTTCGCAAAGTCCGCCACCACGCCCGCCATCTGCACGTCAATCGGGTCACTGCCCCGGTAGAAGTAGAACAGACCGTACTGTTGCGCCAGCTGCTCCACGGCGCTCTGCCGCGTCTGCTGGTCGCGGGTCTGCATAAACGGCGCCATGCTGTTGTAGTGCGGATACTCCAGGTTGTAGTCGAGATCCGGGTGGCTCAGCTGCGCCGCCGCAAAGGACTGGCTGAACATCGATGCCCGATCGGTCCAGAACTTCTGCCAGCGCAGGAACGTCGCCGTGTTTTCCCGCGAGGGATACAGGATGGCGCGATTAAGCGCCTCCTGTGTGTACCCTTTCAGTACCCGGGCCTGCTCCATCGGGGACATTCTGCTGAGGTCCGGAATGGCCTGCGGTGCAGGCTGTTGTGGCTTTCTGGACTGCTCCGGCGGCTTTTTCGGCTCGTTGTACCAGGACCAGCCGGTGAACGGCTCTGCAGGCGTTACAATCTCTTCGGCCACTGCCGTATGGCTCGCCAGCGCCATGAGCAGGCCACAGAGGACACGCTTCATTTACCACCTCCCTGCTGATTCACCTGCGCGGCGATGCGCTCCTTAATCTGCTGGACCTGCGTGCTGGTATCGGGGATTTTCTGGTTCTTCATCAAATCCTCGTAGAAGTCAGAGAAGTTGATTTTGTCGAAGTCGATACTCTGCAGCTCTGGGACCGTGATCCCCCGGCAGTTCGGGCTGTCGCCGCTGCCGAACTTAACGCCCAGCTGGTCGCGACGCCCCTGCTCCTGAATGATGCGGGCAAGCTTGCCGTCAAAGACGCAGTAGACCTGACTTTTCTGGATGCAGGCACCCAGCACCTGACGGTCACAGCGATCGCCGACGCTGACGGTGATCTTTTTGGCTTTGGCCTTCCCGAGAGCTAATTCATCATCGTTACAGGCGGCAAGCCCCGTATCCTGTCCCCAGCCGGAATCCTTGCAGCAGTTGGAGAAGCCTGCAAACGCCTTACGGCAGCTCATGGCCTTACCCGTGAAGGCCCTGACATCTATAGTGCTGTTCTGATCCCTGACATCTTCTGCCGCAGAGGCCAGGCCCGCGAGTTTGGCCACAGCCGTATCAAACCCGTTATCACCGGTACCGTTCGTCTCATCGCAGGCACCGGACTGACATATATACTCCCCGCCGCAGACCAGACCGCTGGATGACCAGGTTTTCTGACACTGATACGTTTCTGACTGATGGGTACAGATGCCCGACTCAGTTGTTGTACAGGAATGGGAAGAGAGCGTGCAGGCGGGGTTATCCATCAGCGAACCGCAGTTCCCGCGAGAACTGGTACCCGTCACATAAGAATCTGAATATGCCCAGCAACTGTTTGTCTGGCTGTACTCCTTCCCGTCGACAGTGATGGTACGAGTGCCGCCTGGTTCGGTACAGATACTGCCTGCGCTGGACAGGGCCGATTTTTTGTCAAAACCACAGCTTTCAGTCCAGGTCGTCTGCGGAACCCAAACCTTAGTGCCGGTACGGTAAACGATGGTGATGACAAAATGGTACATGTGGTTGGTTTTTCCGGTCTGCCAAATGCTGGCAACCCTTTCGGGTACGTTTCTTTTGTTATTAAACGTGATAGTCAGCTTCTCTCCTTCGGTAAAACTCTTACCCGGAGGCAGGTCATACGACCCGGAGGTCTGGTACATCGTCATCAGCGAACCGAGAGCCGTAATGTTCAGGAACCAGAGATCGTTGCTGAACGCTAAATTTTTCTTGAACGTGTAATTCATCGTCGCTGAATACACCGTTCCTTCCGGCATGCTGTAGGACACTTGCGGGCTGCTGACGTCCAGATTGTCTGAATCTATGGTGATGGTCTTATAGCTGTAGTTATCCTCATAATGCCCGGTGATACTGGCTGTTCTTCCGCACGTCTGGATGGTGGCCATATCCCGATCGCAGGTAAAGTTCTCAAACGTCGATTTTGATACCGTCGTCTCCTTACACTGCTGACTGGTGCCATTCATGATCCCGTCTGCCGTACTCTCCGCATTTTTTCCGATTGTGATGAAAGGTGCGTTCGGGTCGATGGCGGGCGTCGGGTTCGTTTTTCCGGCGTTGATAACCGACTGCGCTGCGTCATTGCCCTGCAGAGCGGCCTGCCCTTTGTTGGCCAGCCCGCCGTCTCCGCCATCCACGCCGCCGTAATACCCTTTCTCTGGTGGATTAGCGGTGTAGCCTGGTATTGCCCCCGTGACGGTATCCGGGTTCTTCAGGGCTCCCGTGCCGGCGGAAGCATTGCCTTTGCCAAAGCTCGCTCCCGCCTCAAAGGCAGGATCAGCTGCGCCAGCCAGAAGCGGAAAAAGCATCAGCACCGCTGAAAGCAGTTTTTTCATTTGCCGGCCTCCAGAAGATGGCGTGCCGTTGCCGCACAATCACCACTTTCAGCGACTTTTTCGAGAGCCTGCTGCAGGGGCAGGCTTCCCCTGATGACGTCATAGTGGCCAGGGCAGGTCACCACCAGGGCGGGCACCGTGGTGATGTTGTACTGAGTGAACAACGTTGGATCGATTTGCACGCCAGCGTCCTTGTCCTCCTTACTCAGCTCAAACATAGCCGCCGCGGTCTGTCGCATGTCGTTATTCACCAGACCGCGCAGCGTCGGCGGAATGTTGTAACGGCGGGCATCCTTCAGCATGGGCAGCAGGCCTTCACGTGGAATACCGAGGCTCACAAAGTAAATAGCCGGGAACGTGCCTTTTTCCCCCATCGTGTTGGTCCGGGCTGCGATATCGCCCTGCAGGCGGTTAATCAGGTCCAGTTGCTGCTGCGGTAAGACGGGTGCGGCCGCCGGATGCCCCTGCAGGTCTTCCTTCATCGCTGTCAGCGCATCCTGCTGACCTTTTATCCAGCTATGGTCGGAGACGGAGATATCGGTCTGGGCGCTCGCCAGTGCCAGCGGCGAGAAAGCAATCATGACGCTGATCGTCAGCGCCCGGAGATAAGCGTTTTTCATTGTCATGTCCTCAAAGGAATACGCAGTTACGTTTGCGCCAGAAGAGGTAGCCGAAGTTCTTTTTGGAGGATGGCGAGTTATGCGTCGTGCCCCAGAGCTGCGTGCTGGCCCCGAAGGGATGGCAGTTACCCGGTTCGGGGTACATGTTTACCATCTGGTATCGCCATCGCTCTTTCGGGATGATCGGGGATGGATACTGGTTACATACGGCGACGTCCGCGCCCACAGAGTTCCAGACCAGCCCCTCACGATGCATCTTGAAGGCCATTCGCTCTCCGACCAGCAGAGAGGCCTCGAGCGGAGAAAACTCACCGCTGGTATAGCCGGTTAGCGGATAGATAGACCCCTGACTTCCCGCGCACCAGAACAGCGGCGACAGAGGAAGACCCGCAGATGATGCAACTGCGTCAGCAGCACAGGCCCCCTGAGCTATCAGGTTGCCGAAAAGCGCAGCCTCGGGGTTAATCAGCATCGAAAGCGTGCTGTCATTCCAGAGAGGATCAACTTCGGAGAGATAGGCAATATCCATGTCGCCGGTTTGCAGACACCCCAGGCTGGTGATGATGTTCAGCCAGAAAATCAGCGGATATTTGTACCAGTGAACATGGTAGAACGTGCCGGCAGCGGGCCGGTCACTCTGCCCGGCGGTTCCCGTTCCCGTTCGTCCGAGATCGATTTTAAAGCCGCCCATGTTGACCATGACGCCAGGCTCACGGGTTACGTCCACCATCGCCATTGGCTCCCAGAATCCGATGGCCAGACCGATACGATAAAACACACCATATGAGCAAATCTGGATCGGCGAAGCCGGGTTGTTGGTATCCTTTTGTGGACCGGCGGCCAGCTGAATATTCCCGAGCGTCATCGGAAACAGACACTTCCAGCAGACATCGCTTATCGGGTTAACCCAGCGGCCATCACCCGCGTTGCTGGCTGCGGCCGTTGCCTGAGCTGGCATCCAGGACAGCAGGACCAGCATCACGCCGGCAAGCCATGAAAAACGCTTCATTTCACCTCCCGCAGCCATACACAGACCGGGCCGTCCTCAGTGTCATGAATGGAGCCAATGAACCAGCCCTCCCCCTCTGGCGCGGAAGGAAGCCAGTCACTGATGTTTTGTTTTCCCTTTTCCCAGTCGGCGATCACCTGGGGAGGCGCGTCGTTTTCCATCCAGCGGGTGGCACAGATCAGATTGTGCTGGCGCATCCAGTCGCCAAACTCAGTCTGTGTGGCCTCATCACTGGCAGGTGCAAAATAATGAGGGTGCGTCCAGAAGCCGTTGCGGTCACGGGTAACCGTCACCGGCCTGACAGATTCAGGGTGAGTCATGGGGTATCTCCGGAAGTGCCGCAGCCACCGGACGGCGGGAGGGCTTAAAACAGGATTAATGGTTTTTGGTTTTGTCGGCCGCCTTCATGATGAATGCCAGCCGCTGGTCTTTGGACATGTCCTCAAGAGCCAGTAAGCCAGCTCTTAACACTATTGAGGGATAATAAAGGGGATTTTCTGCAAGAATGGCCTTAAGCCGTAAAGCCGATTTTTCATCATGACGAACGGCTGTAACATTCTGGCCCTTTTCAGTATCAGGGTCTTTTTTCATGGCATTACCTGGTCGGGGTTAATCGGAAACCGTGAGGCCATTCAGGCTGAGGCGGAGCGCAACGCAGTGAGCACCGAACATCCTGAAGGGCAGCGCGGTTGAATCAGTGGGGTCTTCTGGTCCGCAGGACGATAAAGGCATACCCGTTGTCATCATCGTAATCAGCCGCATATTCCTCTCCTGCCGCAATACGGTCGCCGACGGTTCTGATGAATCGGGCCAGGACGTCTTTCGCAGGTGCTGACGTTATCTGCGCAAAGACGACAATACGCTTCTCACCGTACTTTAGCTCAGGCATCTGACTGAACAATTCATCCGGTACACTGCTGCCGCTTTCATCCGGGAAAAATCCCGGCGGGGTGTTGCAGAGCTGGCGCATCAGTGTCACCTGAAATCCACAGATGTTCACAGGCACAGCGCTGAGGTCTGGTTCATCAGCCATGTCGGGGAACGCCATGTTGCTTACAGCGTCGGCCGCTGCGTTCAGCCCCTGAACGAAATCACGGGTAATGACGAGGCTGTCTGACTTCAGGGTGATCATCACCTGCCTGAGCGGCCAGAGACATTTTTGCCTGTCGCTCAGTACCGCTCCTGCCGCCTCTGCGGTTCGGGTGATATACCACCCTTCCCGCTCACTGCCCTGGATAAGCAGATTCAGCCATTCATCTGCGGAACCATTTTTCATGGCATCATCAATGCTGTCATTCAGCATCTGTTCTGAGATGAGCGGGGTCATATAGCGGTGGCGCACACGAGTCACTTTCCGGCTGATGTCACGTCTGTCTGTATTTGCCAGCCGTGTGCTGCGCGATGCATCCCGCGTCAATTCATAGCCTGCCGAAAACAGCGCTTTTTCCATCTCGGCCAGCATCGCCTGGTAATAATTCCGGTTTGCAAAGTCATGCACAGCAGTTGCATGACAGGCATTACCAAATTGTGGGAGAGGGAGGGGTTTTCCCGGTCTGCTCTCCCACATCCGGCGTTCACGCCGTGCACATGCCACGTACTGAACAACAATCCAGGCAGCGAGCAGCGCAACGACGACCAGAATACCGGTCATGCCCTCGGTATCGCGCAAACAGGTGAGCACTCCCTGCAGCCCCTGCTGCCCCTGAGGGCCGGTGAAGCAGCCGATTAACGCCATGCGTTCATCTCCTCCATTCTGTTGCGGATAAGCCTGACGAGGTACAGGGGAAACGCCTCATCCCGTTCCTCCGGCGCTATAGGCTGACGCTGGTTATTCGCGCACCACTGATGCCAGGCACCGGCGATCAGCGCCGGTTGCCATGAAGCGATCTCAGGGTACAGCTGACAGAGTTGATTCACGGTTTCGTCGCCGCCTTTGGTATCAGCATTGTGGCCTGTCATGTGCTGAGACGCAGGGGGCACAGTGTTATTGTGTATCAGTGACATTCAGCGTTCTCCTGCCCTTCGCCTGCAAACAACCTGTCGAGACGCCCGGAAAGTGACAGCGTCGTGCCCTTTTTACGTTTCGCGCTGTCCTCGGCCCGCATGTTCTCCAGTAAGAGGTGAATGATGTAGTCCGGGAAACGTTCATCACGCCTGGACGGCTCCCGGCTGTCCTGCTGGTTCTGCTCACACCAGTGGAGCCAGGCTTTGGTCACCAGTACCGGATGCCAGGAGTCAATTTCGGGGTACAGCGTCTTCAGTCGTTCTGCTGTTCCCATGCGCGGCGTTATCTCAGCGGGTTTGCGCGGTTTTCTGGCGTAACGTCGAGGGGATGTAACCGCCTGACGCATTTCGGGAAACAGGTCACCTAACGTTGTTGCAGTCATTTTGAGTACCTTTAATGTATTTTACCGTGCATCATCAGAATTCTTGCGGACTGGCTAAAACACGGGAACGGAAAGAATGGGGAAAATGATGTACAGACTCAGGCGTATACAGCCAACTGATAATCAACTTGAAGCAACCCGAAATCTGGTGAGGGATTTAATTGCCTCCGGCACCTTATTTGCTCTTCTCAGTACTGGAGCGAGGTCGTGCATTCCAGCGACATCTTTTGCTGATTATGTCTTTCTGACTTTATTTTTTATCTGCTTCATGTTTGTTCTGACCTGGTCATCCTTAATTGCTGATTTAAACCTGCGGCAGATAACAGGTAGCGATGCCTCGAATTACCGCGTGCCGTATTTCATTCTGGCGATATGTTTCACTGTCGTATTTTTTGGACTGACTTTTTTACTTCTCAAAAGCTTCTGGTAAGCAGCTGGTATTATCTCATCTCAAAACCATCCAGATGGGAAACCAGCTGGCACCGATCAGCACCAGGCACAGGATGTACATCAGCAGATAACCGGGCACTGAAGGTATCCTGAAATGCACTCTCAATTTCCTTGTCTCTTTAGCGATAAGGGGGGCGAACCACTGGGAAAGCATCAGTCCGGCAGCAATCAAAAGTCCGCTACCGTCCGTGTCGAGTGGTATGACCTTAAGAATGCAGCCCTGAATAATCAGGGTAATTACCGCGCACTGGACTCCCTGCCAGCGCAGGTTCGCCGGTAACCATGCTGTTGTAATCGCACAACCTGCGATACCCGTTATAACGGACAGAACAAGCAGAAATATCATTTACCGTCTCCCTTAACAGGTATTTCTTCCACTTTCATCACGCGGCCGTCGCGCGATATCCGCGCGGGGATGTGTTCAAAACCGAATTTACGGGTCAGTACGCCAGACTGGTCGAAGTAGATACGTTCATTCAGCGCATCACTGGTTTCTTTGATGTTGCCGTTCACCAGGATGACCTTCACGCTGGTCTGGCCGGCGAGCTGCTGTCGTGCCCAGTTCACCTGCTCCTTGTCATCGCCGTCGATAAAAAAGAGCACCTGGCTGAAGGGCACCTTATCCAGAGGATTGACCGTGTCACCCTTGCGGGCGATCACGTTGCCCTGCATGTCTGTGATCGTTTCCTTCACGGTAAATGTCGGGTCCCAGGCAAAGCTGCGGTATTCCTTCGCTTTTGTGAGCCCTTCCACCGGCGTCGGACGTACCGCATGCTCCTTCACTCTTTCCGTTGCCTCTTTGCGAAGGCGGTCCAGCTCGCCCGTCTGCTCCATTCCCTTCAGGCGATTCTGGATAAACGCCAGCATGTCCTGCTCTGCAGGCTCGAAGACGTTGCCCCAGGTACCGAGATCTTTCGCCCCGCTGCCGGCGGAGAGCATCAGCAGCATCATGGCCGTCAGCTGCAGTCGTTTTTTCACTGGCCCCCCTGGGTGCGTCGTGCGATATCAACACGGATTTCATTCGTGATATCGCGCTGCGGGCTTATCACCGCCGGTTTCACCAGGATGATGGCGTTGTGTGAGGCCTGCCACTCCGTGATACTATCCGTCAGCGCTGCGTTGAACTGCACTGTCATCGCTTTTGCCCGACCTTCATCGAGCGGCAGCTGCGCGGACTGCTGCTTAAAGAGGTCCACCGTTCCCTTCATGTCGAAGACCACCACCTCCGGGGTGACGGCTTTCGCCGTCACATATGCCACGCCTGTCATAACCAGAAGTCCCGCCAGCCCCTGCATGCCGGCTTTAACCCAGCGGGATGTTTTGCTGGCGATCGTTACACCGTCGCGGACGGTGTCGCCGTCATACGGCTTGTCCTGTTGTTCACTCATGCTGCTTTCACCCACTCTTCAAGTTCGCGAAGTTCACTGCCGTATTTTTTCTCCGCCAGCATATACGCCGCTTCTTCCGCAGTTGCCCCCGCTTCTTTCTGCGCTTTCTGCATGAAAGCAAAGTCCTCGCCGCGCGAGCTGAACATGGCACGCGTCACGGGATCGACGAACAGTCGATGGAAGGAGCTGTATTCACCGGCGTTTATCAGCAGGGAGCTGTAGCCGGTCTGCAGGGCTGGCTGGAAGCCACGGATAACTTCTTTTTCCATGTCCGAGAACTGATCCGGGTTATCGGCAAGGTACTGTTTAAACGCCTTCGCATCCTGCAGGAGGGTGATTTTGGTGGAGCTGTTGTTCCAGGCGGCTTCCGCTTCCTTACTGGCGCTGAAGTCCTTAATGCCCTGGGTGATGGTGATAAACGCGCCACGGTGACGACGCACAGTACGGTAGCCGGTTTCGATGAACCTTGCCGCGTGTGGGTTGGAGCCACCCAGCAGGCGCCAGGCCTCGTCGATGATGCAGACTTTTTTGAGGTCGCGCGGGCTGTGGTACATCTTTTCCTGTATCGCCAGAATGAGCGAGAACAGGATGGACGAGAGCAGCTTCGGCTTGTCTTCCAGGCTCAGCAGCTCCAGCACCGCGAAGCGGGTTTCACCATCGAGCGTCGGGGTGTCGGCGTTGAAGTATTCTCCGTCGGGTCCCCAGGTGCAGTAGGTCTCAAGCAGCATGGCCAGCTCAGCAAGGCGCGCGATGATGGTCGGCTTATCTGCGGACGCGTGATTCACGTCCTCATTGGTCAGGTAATTATGAACGTCGTCGATACGGGCTTTGTTTGCCTTCTTCTCCCACGCATCCATTACCGCTTTCTGCAGGATTGCTTCACAGACGCCATCCAGCGGCTGCGTCGGACTGGCGAGTACCGTCAGCAGGCGCACAATCCCTTCCGCAGAATGATTAATGTCCTTAACGTTGGCGAACGGGTTAAAGCGCAGTTTAGAGCCATCGAGATAAACCCCGCCGGCCTGGTGACAGTAGTTCTTGTAGCTGTCCCCCATGTCGATAACCCAGGCGTATCCCCCGGCATTCAGTACGTCACGAAGAATGCCCTGCGTCAGGAAGGATTTACCGGCCCCGGACGTGCCGGTGACGGCGATGTTAAAGTTGGTACTGCCGTTCTCTTCACCAAACATGTCGTAGAATGCCACCTGGTTGCGGTAGGTCGGCAGTGGCATACCCACGTTGGACAGCTGGCGTTCGGCGACGACCGGCATCAGGCTCACCGCGTTCCATGACTTGGAGCGTAGCGTTGCCCCCGTCATCTTCAGGTCTTCCCACATCCCTTCCTGCATGACGAACGGGAAGCTGGCCAGCCAGTTGCGCATCTGCTGGTACTGTATCGTCACCATTTCCAGCTCGTTCTTACGGAACACGTTGACGGCGGCCAGTTCACACTTCTGTGCCTCGGTATTGTTATCCGGGGCGAACAGGGTCAGGTTGAAGTAGGTATTGCAGAGCGCGATTTCATTGCTGTGAAGCTGCTCCCGGGTACGCCGCCATTCCTCTGCAGCCTTTTTGGTGTTGGGGAACAGTGCAGCGTAGGCTGAGTTGGCCTTTTTAGACAGGTCCTGGTCTTTACGGAAAGCCTCGCTCTGACTTTTGGTCTGTTCTTCCAGCGCCGTCGTCCAGGTCAGCATAAAGGGGCAGGGTATCCCGAGGTCGGGAAAACGCAGGTTCTGCAGATTGTCAGCCCCCTGCCAGAGCGCGAATCGACGCGGATTTTTAGCAAGCTGCATGTTGATGATGCGACATGCCGATGCCGGCAGGCGTGTCCCGCGCGCGTCAATGGTTTCAGGCAGCTCCATCCGGATATGCGATGGATGCACCTTCAGGTCAATCCCGGGATCAACCACCTGGCGGTTGAGCTTCTCATCCTCGTTGTAGTCCCCGGAGGACGTCAGCACCTGTTCCTGACGGTAGTTCATCTGCTCGCGTACCGCAGACATGAATGCGTGCACATCGGTGTTCATGCTGTCGATGCGCGCGGCTCCCAGTGAGACGCGGATAGTGTTACGTATCTGAATCAGGTCATCCATCACCCGCTGCACCTGGGAAGCGCGCTTAATGGGCTGACCATAGACAATAAAGATACGGTAGTTACGCAGGTAGAGCGGGTATTCCCGTTCGTTGGCCAGGCCGTGCAGCGCGGAACGCTGCCAGAACGCGCGGGTAATTTTATTGAGATGTTCGGCCATCCCCCCTTTCCACATGTCGTTACTCACGCCGCGATCGATGCGTTCCCCGACACACTTGCTGGCAAGCATAATCACGGTCACAGGGGTCTGGCGGGGAAGCTTCTTACGCAGCATGTCATCGAGCGCGGCCATCACCTGCTCGTTCGCACCAGGAAGCGGGGCGGCTTCCATAATGAAACCCGCAGAGCCGGCGTTGACGAAAATTTCATTCCTGTCGTCGTAATACCGGTACGGCAGCGCAGCGACCAGGGACGGATAGTCCCAGGTCTGGGAAAGGTTGTTGCGGGCCGTTGCTGCACCGTCTTCCTCTTTCCCGTTTTTCAGCATATCCATCAGGCTGTCGACAAAACTCATTTTCGGCCCTCCGCAGCGGCCCGGATTAACTCCAGGCGACGCAGCTTCTCTTCGTTCATCTGGCCGGTGTGCGGTGCATCACCGGTGGTCTTAATCTGCCAGTTACAGCTCACGCTCAGAACGGCCAGCGTTTCATCATCGGTATCGACTGACTGTGTGGCGGTGATTTGCGCCGTCCCTTTCCGTGAATGGACTAACGATTTCGCCAGATGATCTATGCCGTTCTTGCCGGTAACGTAATGGCTGCTCATTCCCCGCCCTCCCCGATAACGCGGTAGCTCTCATCCCAGTGGGATTTGTTTTTCACGAACTCGACCACAGCCGGCTGATGAAAGTTGTCGTCCGTGTCCACCCAGGGTGCAATCCACAGGCGCTGCGTGGCGTCAGGAATACGCTGAACCGGAACGCGGCCCGCAGTGTTAACCGGCACAGGGGCTGCATGACTGGACGTGGTCAGCGGCGTGACCAGCGAGCCAGACGATTTCGCCGGCGCAGTGGTCAGAGGGCGCGGTGCAGCAGGCTTAGCGGCAGTGGTTCCGGTTGCTGCAGCGGAGACAGGACGGAAGGGATTCACGACCGGTGCTGAATTGCGCAGTGCCGGCAGGGTTTCACCCGCAGGCTTTTTTGCTGTTTTTTCTGCCGTCAGGTCATCCAGACTTTTACCCTGAGCGGCCAGCTTGTTGGCCTCACCGGTGGTCAGGCACTGGTCGGTCGCGGTCTTGTTGCAGTCGAAATCAGAATTGAGACCGGCGCAGCCGGTCAGTGCGCTGCACAGCAGTGCAGCACCCAGTAGTTTTTTCATGGGGTAACTCCGGTTTTGATTTAAGGGGTATTCAGGGAGGGGTAATACTCAATTTCGATTATTTGCAGTTGCACTGAAGCACAGTAAAAACCAGCTGCACAGCAAGGCTGCCAAACACGCCGGCATAAAACATGTCCAGCGACAGAAAGTTCAGGTTCATCTGGATGAAGCCATAAACAATGGCCGCGATCAGCATTCCTCCCCACGGAACGACTGAACCATACATAAGAAACCCACCATCGAGTTTGTTAAAGGCTGAGTCGCTAAAGCATACGAGGAACACGCTAAAGAGCAGGCACACTCGCCAGGAGATCCTGCCCATATCACCCACGCCTTTAAGATTGAGCGCTGCCCACACTGTCAGTTCGGTAGTGAATACCAGTGCTGGAATCAGGATATAGCGATAGTTGTGCAGGATTTTGAGTAATGGGTAGCTTGCCATGCTGGCAGACATAAATACTCCAGTGAAATGAATTACAGGAAGAAGGTGATGACACGATACAGAACTCCGATGGTCATCAGGGTTGCAACCCAAATGAGTGCGCCGGCATCGTAGTAAACAGAAGCACCGGTAGCTCCAACAATTATTACCAGCAGTGCAATTGATGTATTACGCTTCATTTCTCTCCGCTTTCCTTGTTACTGTCAGTGGCTTTATGGAGGAACTTCAGGTCAGGTTTCTTTTCTGGCCAGACGGACCTGGCTTCCTCACGATGCCAGTTGCTGACAATTCTGGCCGTCAGCCCTTCTGTTTCAGCCTGGTGCTTCAGGTGTTCCCAGGCAGAAAGGTTCAGGGGTTCATAATCAGAAAGTAACCTGTCGAATACCTCATCCCAGCTTTCGTTGTAACGCGGGATAATTCGCTTAAATATCTTCTGACTCAGAAAAAACCAGGCAATCAGGAAACACAGTGCAAACAATGACGGGCGGAACACTGAAACCGTAGCTACCAGTACAACGATGAAGGTTGCAAGCCAAAGGAAAATGTACTTATTTCCTTGCGGAGTGGGCCGGCCAGCCTCCCATTCAGCAATATGCATCCGCATTTTCCTGAGCAGTGAGTTATTACGCTCTTCATCACGCATTACGGCTTCCCCCACGAAGAGCAGCATCAGAAATGGCGCTGAACTCCGCGTCCAGCCACTGTCTGAGTTCTTCCCGTGTCAGCTTATCCTTGTGAAAAACAGAAACGGCCAGGGTGCGCATGGCATCAATATCAAGCGGCTCATATGCCCGAATTTTCCGCTGTATTTTTTCTTCCCATGTTTCACATGCCTGTAACAATCCGGCTAGAAGAAAAGCTATTCCAACAGCAATGGAAGCCACGGTAAGCCTCTGATTGTGTGACCAGAAGCTAAAAATCAACATCCCTGTAGCGGTTAATCCCCCTACCAAAAATAGCCAGTGGGGTTTTGTGTTTTTTCCTGCGGACCAGTCTTCCCAGTCCCGTTCAATACCCCTCAGAAAGCTAATGCGGTCATCTATGCGTGCTCCCTTCATTTGCTCTCCTTTTCTTCAGGTGTTACGTCTGAAGGTGATGAGTGCAGCTCACGCCATATCCAGCCACCCGGCATGGTTTCAATCAGGAAGTAACCACCTGCAAAGCAGATGAGAAGTCCTGTGAGCTTTACCCATATACTGAAGTGCAGCGCGAACCATAAAATGAATACTGTTACTGTGAATAACAGTATTGGGATCAATCCGGTTGCCGCCCGAAACATTATTTTCCGTGCTTTCATCTTCATTCTCTCATCATTTGATGGTGTCACCGAGGCGCAGCTGGCTGGCCTGGCGGAGAACGTCATCCGGGTTGATGTTGCCGACTGAGGTGGTGCTTGATGCGGTGGTCTGGCTCGCCGGTTGAGGAGTCACGGCGTTCTGCGCGGCGTTGCCGGCTTTCTGCAGTTCCTCTTTCGCTTTCGCGTCCTCGGCGTCCTCGATGGTTTCAAGGCGGAAGCCCTTCTGGAATACAACGGTCACCTGATTGCCGGCACCGATATCAATTACCGGGTGGTACTGCTCAGCGCGTTTAATCCAGTACTGGCTCAGCGTGTCGGCCGCCTTGCTGGCCCCGCCGCCTATGCCCTGCTTAAACACGTCGCCGGCACCGACATCCGCTGTGGCGCCGAGGCCGACGGATGGTGTAGCGGCAGATTTGATACCTTCACCAAAACCTGACAGGAGGCCTGCTGCACCGGCGTAGCCGACAATCATGCCGTTTCGCATGACTGGCTTGCCGCGAATGCCGCCTTTACCCTGGAAGCTGACATGCCCCTGAAACTCCATGTCCACGTGCTTGCCGTTTTTCAGGATGCAGCTGATGGACTGGGTGCGGACGTTTCCGCGTTCGCTGGAGATATCGCCCCACATCTCACCCACAATAAAGCAGCCGTCAGCGTTGAACTCCTTGTTGTTGGGCATCTGAATGTTGCCCTGCAGGCGGATGGTTACAGGACTGGTATTCTGCTGACCGGTGACGCTGGCGTTCGCGTCAGCCCCCTCAATCAGAACAGCATCAGAGAATGAGCCGGAAGGAATCCAGGGTAATTTAGTTGGCTTTTTCTTCAGGCTGTCGTAGCTGAACTTTGTTGTCGACAGGCCACCTGTCATTCTCTGGCCAGAGCCGCCCGGGTAGAACGCTGCGCCCTGCCCCATATTAACACCAGTGGCGGCCGGTGTGCCTGAAGGGGTTACGGTGTATTCGGGTGGCCGGGCCTGACCGCCAGCAACGGGACCGGGGAGTGGTGTTCCGTTCTGGCCAACAGGTGGTGTCTGCTGGCCAGTGGTCTGGTTGCTGCCGGGGGCTTTCGTTAGCTGGTCATTCAAGCGCTGTATTTCAGCGTCCTTCTCGGCCAGCTTCTGCTCGGTTGTGAGCTTGTTCTGCGCGAACTGCTGAGCAAGCGTGGCAAGGTTTTGCTCAAGAGCGGAGGTCTTTGCCTGCTGCTGTGTCAGCGCGGCATCGTTGACCTGTTCGTTAAACGTCGCGGTCACAACGCCGGTCAGGTTTGGTGTTGCAACCGGTGCGGGTTGCTTTTGTTTTTGCTGGTATTGCCCGTACCACATTACGCCGCCTGCTGCAGCTGCGCCGCCAATGATGACGGCGGCCAGGATGGCCAGTTGCTTGCGGCGGGTTTTCAGGTTTTCATTCAGGCTGATGGTCATGAGCGGGCGTCTCCGTCATCTGAAAACACAATCCAGGCATAGCCCTCACCGCCAGCGTAGAGCTGATTCTGCGACAGCATTACGGCCCGGACGCCCTTGCGCCAGAAATCGCGCTCGCGGAGGCTGCGGGTGATGCTGCCCGGGTTGCTCATCCGGAAGCGAACAACCCGCAGGTGGTTGCCCACAAACTGGCGTTCAGGCGTCAGGCGTACATCACTGGCGGGTGTGTAAGCCGGCATGCGGCTGACCGGGTATTCCCGGTAGTCGTCCGGCACCTGGCCATTGACTGCGGCGCGGGATAGCGCAACCAGCGTTTTTTCATAGGTCTGCCCTTCTTCCCATGCCTTCGCATCGTCGTTCTTGCGAAGTGGTGGTGACATCGGGGTGAAGCGCAGTGTTTTGCCGTTACCCGGCTGCGGCCTGACGTTCAGGCTCAGCGATGAACCGTGGTCAGTCTGGATAAACAGGGTGAAGTTCTGGCCAACAAGCGGAGACAAAATAAGCGCTCCGTCCTCGGTCTGGCTCTGGTCATACGCACCGGTTGGTCCGCTGATGCTGGTAATGAGTTCTCCGTCTACAACAACCTTACTCGGGTTGGTGTTGCTGAGAGTGACGTTAAAGGCGGCGTCGTTCTCAAACGGAATGGCTGCGGGTGAGGAAGCGGCCCGGAGGCCGCTGGTAAATAATCCCGCTGCCAGAAACACAGCAGCAGCTGCCGGTGAAATGCGAAATTTCATGGGCAGTCCTGTCAGTTAGTGGAAGATACCGGCTTGAGTTCTTCAAAGCTGTGGAGGTTAATCACACCGTTGTCATAACTCAGTTTCAGTCGGTAGGTTTTTTCCTGGTCTTTCAGTGGCGTGATGATTGCGCCGTTTGTGGTGGAGGATTTCAGTACCCCGCTGTACTGCACGGAGCCATCATCCATGACGCGAATTTCTTTCGTGTCGAACTGGGTGGTGATGCCCGCTTTCTGGATGCGCTCAGTTTCTATGTCCAGGGCTTTCTTGAGTACGTCCCGTTCGGCGGAGGGGACAAATCCAAGAATCATTTTCTGGTTATGTTCGATGTTTTCCGGGGTAACGTTGAGTCGCCAGTAAATAAAGGAAGCGGCGAACTGTGTCAGACCGGTCGCATCGACACTTTTAGAATCTGATGCAAATGGGCGGTTAAACGTTAACGGCGTGGTGATGGTTTTCTGGGTTGTGGCGAAATACCATGCCAGTGACCCTGTCAGTACATTCCCTGCGCTCATGAGTAAAGTTAAAGCTGAAAGACCAATAAACGCATAGCGGAGTTGTTTATCGCGCTCTCCTTTAATATTCAGTTTCATGAAAAACTATGCCCTCCAGTGCCGGAAACTTGAGTCAGGTATCTGGCGAAAGGTTACTTTGAATAAAAGTGATGGCAGGTGCCAGTAGCAGAAATTAAGCAACCAGTACGACCCCTGCCCTTTTTTCAGATATCTGACGATGAACCAGAGGATTCCCGCGATTACACCAAGTTCGAGTGACAGGTTGTTAAGCACCCCCAAAACTAAAAGGGGTGCGGTAACAATCAATTCGTCAATCGGTAAGCCTAAATAGCGGTTCTGCTGGTTCATTGTTTCCGGGAAGTTATATTTGTCTCCTTCCCCGTTCATCATTTAGCTCGCGATACCGAAGGCGACACGGGTAAAGATGATTGCCATAACGATACCGACGAATACCAGTGGTGAGCGGGCCTTAATGTAAATAAACAGGCCCATGATGATTTCGGCGATGTAGAACCATTTAACCAGTGATGAGCCGGAGCCGAAGGTGGAATTAACCGTGGCGTTCTGCGAGGAAAGAAGGTCGGTACCAGATGCGAATGCCGGGTGAGTGACCATAAGTGCAAATAAAAAAGCGCCTGCTGACTTTAAGTAAAATTTAGCCTGGCGATTTTCGCGTGCTTTGCGGAATAAAGACGCTACCGCCCATCCCTTACCGACGTTAAGGGCACTGCCTTTGGTTAACATGTTTGTTTTCTCCGAAGTAAACAAAAGTGAATCGCGTAAGTGCTTGTTTACGCGGGCGCAATTGTCCCATGACCCTAAAAAAAAAAAACTGTGACGCATGTCACACTTTTTGGAACCATTCAGATTTATCCGAATATGTAAGTGGGTAGGCTTTGTTGACCAGTAAGTTCGGAGATGGCCTACGGGATCTATAGCTATGAAAGTAAAAGAAAAAATGTGGGATGGTCGCGGCCGTCCACGCAAGTTCCAGCCAGGTGAGGCGGTGGAGTGGCGATTGCGTGCACCGGATAATCTGCTTATGGAGCTGAGAATATGTGCCAGAGCTGGCAACAGAAGTGTGAATGAGGAAATTATTGCCAGGCTTTTGTTGTCGCTGAATTATCAGCCCGGCAAGCCTGTCATTAAAACTGCGGAGGGTGAGCGGCTCATTGCTCTGGCGGTGAGATTTGAAGAGTGGCTAGGGCAATTACTTGATGGTGAATCTCTTGATGATGCTGGAGAAATTAAATCCTCGCCCAAGCAGGAGCAATTGTGGATGTGGCGTGAGGGTGAAAGAGTTTTGCTTCCGGGGAAAACAACCGGATATAGCATGCGAATTCCTGAAAACCTTGCAGATGAAATCAGGGCAATGGCGAAGGTGCATAACCGTAGTCTGAATGATGAAATGCTCACCCGTCTGATGAATACGCTGGGTTATTTTACGGAAAGGTTACTTGACCAGAATGAGGATGCGCAGGCGCTTAAAGTTCTTTGCATGGAGTTCGAGGTGTTCCTGAAAGAAAAAATAAAGGAGGTGGAGAAAAGTGACCTTCCCTGGGATGAAAAACCGTCCCTGTGATCGATGTGGGCCGGGGTGTCCGGCTCACGGATTTATTCTTTTTCGTTGATGAAGTGCCTTGCTTCTGCTTCGTTCTCGGCTGTGTGTATGCCGCTTAAAATCATATCAAGCGTATCTTCAAGGCTGCCTTCGCCGTCTTTTCCTGTCATTTTTAAATACATCTCAGCGATTAGGGTGGCAATGAGAACTGTGCCTTCGCGTGAGCCGGCTGCTTTTCTTATGAGGTCTCTTCGATATCCTTCGATATCAAATTGATTGCCATCCTCGCCATCGCGTTTATAAACAAGCAGTCCAAGCCGGATTAATTCGTTGCAGGTAGCTGATATGTTTGCTTCTCCAGCATTAGCGCCGTTCTGCAGGTCTTGTTGAACAATATCGCGAACTTCGCGTTCAATTTTATCTTTAAGGTAGATGCCGACTCTTCCCATATTTCTTACCTGTTTTAAGTTAGTGTCGGAACCGACACTATGTATGGCCTGTTGGTGGATTTCCACATTGCTGTGCAAGGCTGTAATGGGTTGATACTGCTGTGCATTTCTGTTCTATACAGTAGTACAATCCAGCACTATGATGTGCGATAGTGTGACACTGTGCGATATATAATTCAATGTAATTAAAGCATATCTACAATTGTATGATACATGTGTGACATACCGACACTAACAGGTATCAGGATTATACGATAGTGTAGTGTCGGTATGTACGACATTAAACGGTCACATTCCAAAAGCGCGCAAATTTCTTACAAACATCCCACTGAAATGAAAGGAAAAATCTGCAAGACGAAGTCTTGCGTGGGGTGTGATGTTTTAAGAAGTTAGTAAAAAGCGGCATGTTAATACCTCCATCTGGTTTGGTTTTGTTATTTCACATGGTTAATGAATGCGTGCCTCAGAGCGCTCACGCGCGTTTGTAGTGAATTAACTTGATTACAACGATCCGCCGGGGTATTTTTTAAAGCACCTCACCTACGTCCGTGTGTTTCGTTAAAAGGCCAAATCATGAAAATATCATTACTGCCTACAACATTGCTGACCCTTTCACTATCTGCTGGCGCTGCTCCCCAGATGTGCTTTGAACAAGCCGGGAAAGATTATCAAATTGATCCGCTGCTGCTTATGTCAATTTCGATTAAAGAGAGCAGACTTAAACCAGGAGCAATAAATGGATCAAACAGGGATGGAACAGAAGATGTCTGTGGGATGCAGGTGAATAGCTCACATTACGGCAAACTTAAAAATTTTAATATTACCCGTGAACGCCTCCTGAATGATCCATGTATATGCGTCTATACGGGCGCGTGGGTTCTGGCGCACAACTTCATATCATACGGAAAAAACTGGGACAGCGTTGGAATGTATAATACGGGACCAAGCAAAAAGCTAATCGTGAAGCGTAAAGCCTATGCTCAGGAGATTAAAAATATATATCGCGTATTGCTGGCCAGAAAAGCGTTACTTTCTGAACGTCTCGCACCAGCCACTGAAAAGGATCTCAGAAGTCAAATGACAGAAACGGTATCGTTAAACATGGGTCAGTAAAAAGCCGCTCTTTCGAGCGGCTCAATTTTCAGGCCTTCAGTTTTGCGAACTCCTCAGCCATTTTCCAGAGAACTTGATTTAATTTGATATCACCGTCTATTCCAGTGACTTCCCGCGTTCTGGTCATCTTTCCTTTTTCCGTTTTGCCACGAATCCCCCCACGGATCACATTTTCCTGCACCACGTTAAATGTGGTCCATAAATCCTGTCCTTTATCGAGAACACGGCGAGGATTAATAATTTGCTCCGGAGTAATCGGCGCTGGTTTTCCGTCATACTTAAGTTCCAGGGCTGTAGCACCAAAAAGGCGCTGCTCAGGCAAAGTAAGCTGTATGCTTTTCATCAGATCTATATTTTCATCAACCGCGTCAAATGTTTCCAGCACCGTGTAAGCGCCTTCGATAACCTGCCCGACAATATCCCCTTTGTGTGGTACGCGAATTTCTCCAAAATCCTTCCATGCAACCAAACCATTACTACAAACCTGACGGAACATACCAGGGATCATTTTATAGCTACTTGAACCATCATGACTATTCAGCAGAATAATTTCCGGTACTTCCTTTCCGTTAATCTGGTCATGGCGACGCAGGCGAAGCATATGCTTTGTAAAGTCGCGTTTATCCTGGTCACGTGTACGTGACTGTGTTGCATAATACGGCTGAAAACCTTCATCACGTAAACGGTCGAGAATGACAATCGTTGGGATATACGTATAACGCTCTGACCGAGAATCGTGTTTCTCCTCAGAGAACGCGCTCGGAACAATGCGCTGTAATTCGTCATTCGTCAGCGGGCGGTCTTTACGGATTGACGTTGGCATACGATAGCGGCTTGCGAAACTGACCATAATTATTTACTCCTGATTATTTAGTTAGAGATGAAGAAATAACGCGATAAAAATTATCCAGCGGCACTTCAACTGCTACCGGACGACCAGCGACCACCCAGACAGAGATATAATCCGGGCATTCGTCATTAATTAACGTCAGCTCAGTGGCATTCACTGGCGGCGTAAAAATTGCTGGCTGTGACTCCCCTTCCGATGCAGTCAGGACCCAGCAAAACAGATCCGTGAACTGGGATGTAGTGAGTTCTGAATCACATCTTCCGGTAGATTCTTGAGCGGCGGTTTTGACGTTGACGTTTCGTGTGTGCATCCTGGTTTTCTCCTGTGGTGATGGTTGTCCATCTCCCTGGTGAGTTCTCTCGCGGCAAAGGGCAAAGGAGCAACTGCGAAGGGAGGAAGGAAAGGGGCGCAGACAAAACTTTTTGCGGACCCTCGCAAAAAGTTTTGGCGGAGTTCATTTCACCCCTTGGATGACGACCCGACGGTGCTACGACCAGCCCTCCGCGTGAGGACACACGGGGGATGGCCTCACCGGGTGAACAGGATGCACACACCCGACACGTCGGAACGGCGTGGCGCCATTAAAGCGACGGCTTCAGCCGGCGCGGTGAAGGCGTTCCGGACGGCACGGCCGGAGAAGCCGCAGCCCTTGACCTCAGCCATCAGACCCTAGCCGTATGGCCCGAAACCCGAAGGGGTTCGGCGGAGCCTGGCGGCTGCGCAGCGGCTGCCCTGGCGGAGTGGGGCTCGACGACCGGACAGCAACGCTGGCCGGGAGCCGAAGGGGGCCCAAAAAAGGGATTCAGGTGTTTTCAGAGGATTTGCTGATCGGGTTTCAGAGTCGGTGACCACGCCACGCCACGCCACGCCACGCCACGCCACGCCACGCCACGCCACGCCACGCCACGCCACGCCACGCCACGCCACGCCACGCCACGCCACGCCACGCCACGCCACGCCACGCCACGCAGGACCGTATCAGTGACAATTTGCCCTCACAATACTGTTCATCAGAATCGCCACGGGATCAGACCAGGGCGGGAGGAGGCAGCGCCGCAGGCGCTGGCCTTGCCGCCCCGTCAGCCCGAAGGGATGACAGGGTTTTCGCGCGCGAACAGGCGGCGCATATGCCCCGCCCGGATTATTTACTGTCCGTCGCCCTGACCGCCCTGGAGAATGAAGTGGCCGCAAAGATAGACGGCACACTGGCGGGTAGCTGATTCGCAGATCTCATCAAGCACTTTCGCTGTGGTTACGGGGCTGAGTCCTGATTCGCGCCTTCTCTCGTTGATGAGCGTTTTATACTGGCGCAGGATACTGCGGGTTTCGGGTGTCAGTTGCATGGTGTTCTCCTTTAATCGGGCGGCATCGCCGCCCGTGGTCAGTCAGTCAAGGGCACGCCAGATGGTGGCGCTTTCCGGATGGGTATCAGCAAATGCCATAAGCTGCTCATAACGGCGGCAGAAATGGCGGCACAGTTCCTCATGGTCATGATTACTGTGGTGCCAGCTACGGTGATTCAGTACCAGTGCCGTGAGGATGATCCCCGCCACTTCTCCGCTGACAGTCTGCTCAAACCAGTTGTCCGGAATGCACAGGGTCAGGCTCTCCACGTCAGGCGCCATATACCCGCCGCCTTCCGGCAGCCGGTAAAACTGCCAGAATCCCCCCTGATAGTCGGGGCAGTAACGCTGGGCGTAAGCGTACACGGATGCCTCGGACGTCATAAAATCGCCGCCAAACAAATCAGGCAGAAAAGTCAGGCGCTGCGCACCCTCAAGACGAACAACATCACAGGTCACGGTCTGGTTCATAGATCCTCCACGGTTAACATATTCTCGGTTCCGGCATCGCCGTGACGACACAGAAGACCGGCGAAAAGCGGAGGACGCAGGGGCGACGCCGCAAGCCGCAGCGCAAAGCCTTCACGGGCTGAATGCACCGTGAAGGGTGCGAACGGGTGAGGACGGAGGCGTCAGCGAACCCTTGTGGCCGATGCGGCCGGGCTACAGTGAAGTCACGGCGCATGCCGTCACCGCACGGAGCTTCAGGGGAGTTTCATTGTCCCGACGTGGCCCGCAGGGCGGCGGCGGATAAAAGCGGAAGGCACTGACATCCTTATTCGCTTTGGATGGCCACGGTTGCCGGGGGGCTCTCCCCCGGCTCGTTCTTAGGCAGCCAGCACGTCTTTCAGCGCGTAAACATCGTTTCTTGCTTCCTTTACAGAGTCCGGTTCAGGCCGGCCAGCTTCCCAGGCCATTCCGGCCCGATGCTCCAGCTCACACTCATAGTCACGCAGGACGCGGGACAGGAGGGCTGCCGGCACGCTTACCTGGCGGTTTGCAGCTTCCCGCTGACGGGTCAAAAGGTCGCTGATGGTCAGATTAGTCACCCCCTCCTGGCGGTATTGCGTCATTTTCATCTCGCCCAGCGCCTTCATCACGGCGCGGATTTCAGCCCCGTCCGGTTTTGGCTGGGCTTCACGGCAGGCCACGCTAATCCCCTCTTCCGTCCAGATAAGCAGGACCAGGAGTTCGTCGAACGTGAACATTTTTTCAAGCTGTACACAAAGTTCTTCGCGGGTTCCGTACATTGTTTTTTTCTCTCTTGTAAGGGGTTACAGGCCGGGCATCAGCCCGGCAGGGTCAGTCAGTCCTGAAAGGTTTCGTCCAGCACCAGGGCTTCGCGGTAGGCCTCCAGAAGCAGGGTGTTGATCCGGCGCAGAGTCTGGGCGGCCATACGTTCGGTAAGCGTTGCCGCGTCGTGCCGGTGCTGCGATTCAAGGCGATTCAGCAGCATCCGCGCGTCACACATAGCATTACTGAGCGCGGCCACGTCCGCGCGCAGGGTTTCAAGGCCCGGGTAGTTCATGCCGCCTCCGGATAGTCGGGGTAGAACGCGCCGTCATTGGCTGCCGGCATCCTTCTTGCCCGTTCAACCTGCGCCAGACGGCGAACGCCGGCGGCGTGGTACTGCTCAAGCATCTCGATCCCGATGTAGCGCCGACTGGACTCGGAGGCGGCCACGCAGGTAGAGCCGCTGCCAGCAAACGGGTCAAGGACAATGGCACCCGGACGCGTGAGCGATTCAATCAGCGGGCGCAGGCTCTGCACCGGCTTCTCCGTTGGATGGTGTCGGTTGCCCGTGTATTTCCAGGGGATCACATCAGGGATGGGACGGTCCGGGGTTTGCGGCCTCCCCTTCGCCAGCAGGTAGGCGCTCTCATGGGTGTAACCCACGAACGTCGATTTTGAGGCGTAACTCTTGGCAAAGACGATATGGCCTACAACCCGGAAGCCGGCCGTTTTCCACGCATTCAGAAACAGATCCGCGCGGTTCCAGGCATAAAAGCTCACCATGAGACTGTCATTTTTCAGCACGCGGTACATTTCATGACAGGCGGGCTGGAGCCATTCGGCTGAGTTGTCACCGGCCAGGGTGCGGCCGGTACGGTCCTTATAGCCAACCAGATAAGGCGGATCGGTAAGAATAAAATCGACGACACGCGCCGGGAAACGGGACATCACTTGCACGCAGTCACCCAGAATAAAACGGGACATAGACACACTCCTCTCTGATATGCGGCACCCTCTTGCGCCGTGCCGCCACAAAAACCCGGCGGAAAGCGGAGGACGCAGGGGCGACGCCGCAAGCCGCAGCGCAAGCCTTTCAAGGGCTGAATGCGCCGTGAAAGGCGCGAACGGGTGAGGACGGAGACGACGTGAACCCTTGCGACCGTAGCGGCCGGGTTAGCGTGAAGGCACGGCGTTGAACACGCCGCCGGCTGGCGGCAATAAGGCGGAGGGAACCGACATCCTTCGGTGCCGGTTCTGGTAGCTGATGAGTCCAACAGGGTATGGCAGAAGGTTCAGTGATAATGTATTCGCGCCGTTATCTGTGACATGTGTACCTTTGATTTCAGGACACCCTCCTCCCCGGAAGGTGCCTTTTTTTCGTCAGCGCCCCTTCACCCTGTCAATGGCAAACTGTAGTGTGTCCCAGTTAAATCCGATCCCGGCATCGTGGTTGTGGTCGCAGATACGCATGGCTTCTGCAATTTCCTCTTCAGAAAGACTGTCATCGAGCGTCAGAAAATCGTCTGCCAGCCAGAACGTCCCCATACACAACGCATCCTGCGGATACTGCTGTAGTCTCGCGGTGAGCGCCGCCACCGTCACATCATCACGGCAGGCAGGAAGCGACGGCAGCACGCGATCGGCGATGTCGTTCCAACACCAGTCATCGTCCTCCGGCACAGGTTCAAGCAGGGTCTGTAATTCCACACCCGGGAGTTGTGAAAGCTGCTCCAGAATTTCGCCCAGGCAGAGTCGTTCACTGCTTGCATCCTCGCTCCCCAGGTAATGGTGGTTGATATATACGGCAAACTCGCCGTTATCGAGTTCAATACAGGTAAGTCTGAACATGGTTGTGTCCTCAGCATTCGGCACCCTCTTGCGCCGTGCCGCCACAAAAACCTGGCGGAAAGCGGAGGACGCAAGGGCGACGCCGAAGCCGCAGCGCAAGCCCATCACGGGCTGAATGCACCGTGCTGGGCGCGAACGGGTGAGGAAGGAGGCGACAGCTTCCCTGGCGGCCAAAGCGGCCGGGTTAGCGTGAAGGCACGGCGGGTAATCTTTCCGGGGAGACGTTAAACTGAGGGAGAGAAATTTCACATTAGATAAAAATGTAATTTAAATCACAAAATGACGCTTTATAATTGCTGAAAAAAAATTAAGCATTTAGTTTTGACGGCAGGGATGAGATGTCACCCTGCCGTTTTTTTAGTCCTGAAGTGCACGGGGTAAGATTTAACGCACAGGAGCAGAACCAATACGTCTCAGCGCATCCTGAACTTCACGCAGCCCAAAAATATCTTCCGGCGGTTGATCCTTTCCGGCCATGCTACAGACCGTAAAGACCGCATTTGATGCGGTTAATCTCTCACGGTATAGCGCCTGCAAGGCCAGAACAATCAGCGTGCGTTCGTCACCTTTAAGCTCTTCAATTTGCATGCTTTTTCCTTCAGGTTAATTTTCATATTCATCTCCGCCCCTTTGGTTTTTTCTCGTCAAAAGCCAGGAGAACACCGAGACAAATCAACGAGGCGTAGCAGACCTGTATTGTGATTGTCACCGGCAAGGAGATGTTATCAACCAGAACGCCGGGAACCACGATGGCTACGCCTGCCAGTATCATTCCCCTGCCGATCTTTTTGACCAGATCCGGCCACTGAGATTCAGGGACATTCCGGGCGCGCAGAAAGTTGTGAATGAACTGCTCTGCCGTTCGTTTAATCACTGACATGTTTTAGTCTCCGAATGCCCGTCGCATATTTTTCTTTATCCCGGCAGTTTCAGTTCCGGATACCGGCTCGGCAGACGCTGTCGGTTTCTCCGGTACTGCTGCCTTATTCACGCCAGCAGTACCGGCCATCTGCTGAACCAGAACCTGCAGCTCGCTGATCGTGGCGGGCGGTACCGGCATGCTGGCCAGCAGACGCGGCAGCTCTGGTGCTGTCGTGTGCAGGGCCAGACCGGTGATAATCAGATTTCTCAGCAGCTCTCCACGCAGGCGGGATGACACTCCCGTCAGCACACTTTCCACCCGTTCACTGCTCCGGTCCTCCTGAAGCGTCAGGGTGTAACGCCGGCGCTGGTATTCCGTCTCCGGTGACATAGCCAGAGCCGCCACGCCGCCATCCGGCTCATCAGGAAGTCCGGAGAGTGAAGACCAAGTGCCGGAGACCAGGGCCATCACGGCGCAAAGCCGGATGGTGCTCAGTTTCCCGTCAAAAAACACCGGGATCAGCGCCGGTAAACGGGCATCAGTCTGGTACATTACCGCCCCGGCGGTGGCGGCGGTCCGGATGAAGTCACCGCGCAGGGGCTGTGAGATGGTGCTGATGGTCGCCATCGCTGCAATGTCGGTATGGTCATCGCTGTGCAGATAGAAAGAATACTGGCCGTCCGGCACGTTTAGTCCTCTTTGTTGTAAAGGGCAATCTCTCTGGCCAGCGCCAGCTGCGGATCGCCTATAACTTCAATACGGTCAGGAGCCAGAGGCCAGGCCTGACGGATAGCCTCTTCAATGAGGGACGCCCCTCCCCCGACCAGAAATACCCGGTTAACGTTCCTGAAGGCCGTCAGCTCACTGGTGACGCGCGCGCCCAGAGAGGTGATTGCCTCTGTAATTTTGCTCAGGACATCGTCAATTTTACCGGCATCGTTGATCACACGCTGCAGATACTGACGATCATTGCGGTTGCGGATGACCGTGTCAGCAATGAGCGCGCTGGTTTCGCTGTCTGCAGCACGCAGCGCGCCTGCAGTTGCACGGGTGACCTGTGACACGCCAACAGACGGATTACCGTGTACCGCACTAATATCATCAAACTGTCCAACTATCACGCCGGCATCGAGTGTGGTTCCACCGAGATCGATAATCAGGGTGGTCTCAGCTGGTCCGGGCTTCAGCTCAGCGAGACGGGAGAACGCCGCCGGCAGTGATTCCGGCATAACCTTCACATCCGTTACGGTAAATGCCCTGCCCTTGTTCAGAACCAGCTCACGCATCAGGTTTTCCCGTTTGCGTCGAATGTTCTCCTCGTTCCGCTGGCAATCACCGTCATAATACTCACTCAGGGGCAGCGTCACGGTCAGGCTCACCGGTTGCGGCTCAAGTCCACTGTTCAGCAGCGCATGATGAACGGCCAGCAGGTTGAGATCACCGTACTGATATTCCACGTTTGTTGTCGGGATCGCATCACGACTGACGCTGTCCCAGGTGTATTTCAGCGTGCCCACCTGATAGTTGAACGTTGCTGCACTGAATTCCGCCACTTTCCAGCCATGCCGGAAGGAGTTAGCAGAGACCCGGGTCTGCAGCTTGTTTCCTTCAAACCATGCCAGCTTAACATTAGTTGAACCATCATCGCAGTAAATATTCATCATTATGCTCCGTCAATTAAACTCAATTTGATACCAATTATAAGAGCAAAATGGAAAAAAAAGTTTTATTTCTCATTATGAGCAATATAAAAACATCAAAATGATATTTTGTATCTTTTTGAGCATCTTAAGTTACTCACTATGTAAGTATCGCAGGTGATCTGGATTATCGTCTCACTGTTAAATATACTGTATACATAACCAGTATTTTTAGACGTCTGGAGGAAAGATGAAACTGCAACTTTTCAGCACCGGGAAAGAACTCCCACCACAGGCCCATCCGTTGTTTGCAGACCTGGCCAGTTGCGGTTTTCCAAGCCCTGCAGCTGACTATGTCGAGTCCGATCTGGATCTCCATGATTACTGCATACGGCATCCGAGCGCGACCTACTACCTGCGTGCCAGCGGTGACAGTATGTCCGACGGCAGCCTTTACAATGGCGATCTGCTTGTTGTGGACAGTGCAGAGAAGCCCCAGCACGGCGATATCGTTGTGGCCAGCGTGCAGGGGGAGTTTACGGTCAAACGGCTTCTGCTGACGCCACGACTGACGCTGCAGCCCATGAACGCCTCCTGGTCGCCGATTTATCCCAACCCGGACGATCTGGATATCTTTGGCGTAGTGACGCACATCATCCACCGTCCCAGGGAGATGTACTGATGTTTGCCCTGGCCGATGTGAACAGCTTTTATGCAAGTTGTGAACGTGTTTTCCGACCGGATTTGAAGGGAAAGCCGGTTGTCGTGCTCAGTAATAACGATGGCTGTGTAATCGCAAGAAGTGCCGAGGCGAAGCCCTGGATACGAATGGGTACGCCGTGGTTCCAGATAAAAAACGAGCGGTACCCGGAAAAAATAAACGCATTCTCAAGCAATTATGAACTTTATGCCTCGATGTCGGCGCGCGTAATGAATTGCCTGGAGGAGCTGGCCCCTAGAGTGGAACAGTATTCGATTGATGAGATGTTCCTCGATCTGACCGGCGTGGAGCACTGCATGGATCTGGAAGACTTCGGCCGCCAGCTGCGCCAACACGTGTATGACTGTACCCGCCTGATCATCGGCGTTGGAGCTGGACCGACGAAAACGCTAGCAAAATCAGCACAATGGGCCTCAAAAGAGTGGAAACAGTTTCGTGGTGTGCTCGCCCTGACCCGGGGGAATCCTCAGCGAACGCGTAAACTGCTTTCACTGCAGCCGGTCGAAGAGATCTGGGGCGTTGGAAATCGCATTGCACGCAAACTCAATGTACTGGGTATCAAGACCGCGCTCGATCTGGCCCTGACAAATCCGGCCTTCATCCGGAAAAATTTCTCCGTAGTTCTAGAGAGAACGGTGCGCGAACTGAACGGGGAAAGCTGCATGTCGCTTGAGGAAGCCCCACCAACAAAACAACAGATTGTCTGCAGTCGCAGTTTTGGCGAAAAGATCACGGAGTACGATTCGCTCCGCCAGGCTATCTGTCAATACGCAGAGCGGGCCTCTGAAAAACTGCGTAAAGAACACCAGTATTGCCTGCATATTTCCGTTTTCATCAAAACATCTCCGTTCGCCGTTAAAGAGCCTTACTACGGCAATGTGGCCACGGAGAAACTGCTTACCCCCACTCAGGACACTCGTGACATCATTGCAGCCGCCACGACGGCTCTGGAGCGTATCTGGAAGGATGGACACCGGTATGCCAAAGCCGGCGTTATGCTGAATGACTTTACCGGCTCCGGTATTTCGCAGTTGCAGCTGTTCGACGAACGTCCGCCACGCCCTCACAGCGCCGAGCTGATGAAAGTGCTCGATGGCATTAATCATTCCGGCCTTGGGCATGTCTGGTTTGCTGGACGAGGGATTGCGCCATCCTGGCAGATGAAACGCGACATGCTGTCCCCAGCGTACACAACCCGCTGGAAAGATATCCCCATTGCACGGATCAGTTAAATTTCGCCTTTCAGAGAGAGCCAGCAGTGCTCGCCGCAGCCGAACGACAGGGCGAAGCCCGCGAGTGAGCGAGGAAGCACCAGGGAACTAAACGGATATATTCTGCTTACGCTCAGTGTTTAATGGATATCCCACTCTGGTTTATCCACTTATCCACGGGCATATTTTTTAAAGATCTTTTTAAAGGGTTGTTAGGTTTATCTTTTTAGAATACCTCTTAGCCCTTTATTCATGCGGGTTTGAGAAGGATCTGTGTGACAATCTGCCCTTTCAGTGTGACAAATCACCCTCAAAACCCCTGTTAAAGTGTGACAGATTGCCCTTAACCCTGTGACAAATTGCCCTCATGATTTGCTGTATTCCACAAAGTTATCCCTACCTGTTGACTCTTTTTCATTTAGTGTGACAATCTAAAAATCTGTCACACTTAACACGGATCTGTCATGTCGGAAATTGCGGTTATCAACCATAAAAAACGTAAGAATAGCCCGCGTATTGTCCAGTCAAACGAATTGACTGAGGCGGCATACAGTTTATCTCGCGATCAAAAGCGTATGCTTTATCTTTTTGTGGACCAGATTAGAAAGTCTGACGGTACGCTGCAGGAGCATGACGGGATCTGTGAGATTCAGGTTGCAAAGTATGCTGAGACCTTTGGCCTTACTTCTGCGGAAGCAAGTAAAGATATTCGGCAGGCGCTAAAGGGCTTTGCCGGGAAAGAGGTTGTTTTCTACAGGCCTGAAGAGGATGCCGGAGAAGAAAAGGGATATGAATCTTTTCCCTGGTTTATTAAACGCGCCCACAGCCCATCTAGGGGACTTTACAGCGTTCACATTAATCCTTACCTGATACCGTTCTTCATTGGCCTGCAGAACCGCTTCACGCAGTTCAGGTTGAGTGAAACGAAAGAGATCACCAATCCCTATGCCATGCGCTTGTATGAATCCCTTTGTCAGTACCGTAAGGCTGATGGTTCTGGTGTGGTTTCGCTGAGAATTGACTGGATTATGGAGAGGTATCAGTTGCCGCAAAGCTATCAACGCATGCCTGACTTCCGCCGTCGCTTCCTGCAGGCCAGCGTGGATGAGATCAACAGCAGAACCCCGATGCGTCTGTCCTACATCGAGAAGAAGAAAGGCCGCCAGACCACACATATTGTATTTACTTTCAGAGATATAACGTCTATTACTTCTGAATAATCAGAGGGCTGTTTGTCACATTTTCGAGGGCAGGTCGTCACACTTTAACAGGGGTTTTGAGGGTGATTTGTCACAGAACACCATTCTGAACCCAGTAGTTGACAGGTATGTGTTATACACATTCCCATCAAAGCCTCATTTCCATTCCTCCACTGAGGGCAAATTGTCACAGATAGCTGAAGGCATTTTGTCATACATCCCTGCAATAAAATGAGTGTCGTTTGTCACAGATGGCGTGGTAGAACGTCTGTGCTCTGGGCGTGAGGGTGAATTGTCACACTTTGCCTGCGCTGAAGATATGTCTGAGCAGAACACTGTTAAACGTTTTATCTGAAGCCGCTGGCCAGCCCGGGGGATCGGTTAACAACACCCCTTCTTGCTCCATCAAACTGTGCGTATTCTTTTTGCGCGTTATATAGTCCTCGGACTCATATCCCATTGTTTCAATGATGAACGTCGTCACTGCACGTTCGTCGGCAGGTGCTACATTCAGGATGAAATCAGGATGAATTACATCCTCCACACCATCTTTGATGCTTTTCATCGTGAATAGAGGTTTGGTGAGACTAATTGTTTCTGGGTGATTTGGCTGGCGACCGGCATAACTGCTGGCATTGATGATTACCTTCAGGGTATCACGCTCCTTATTGCTGTCGACAGGTACCGGATTATCCAGCGTATAAGCAGCATGGGCGTAGCTTTCATGGCAATAAACATTACCATCCCTCCCCCTTCTATATTCAATAATCGCCCAGTAGGGAGCTCGGCTGCCGGCATTATAACTATTTTCGCCATTAATACTGACTCGTGCCTCTGGCCGGTGCGTGAAGGTTTTCCTACGAACGCTAAAGGTCACTTCTTCCCGGCTGACTTCTGTCGCTATCCCGATGATATATACGCACAGTTCTTTTTCCTCGCTGTTGATACCCTGTATTGATTCCAAATTTGTGAGCATTTCATCGATGCGATCGATGCTCAGCCAGGGTGAGCAACTGAATAATTGGCTCAGAGGTGTGCCATTTCTCATTGAGTGCTCTTCCAGCACTTCTTTTAGCCTGAAGATCGCACCTGTCAGCCCTGGACTTTGATACTCCGGAACCAGCTCAAGCTGGTTCAGGCCTGCGGCTTCAATGAGCGTCAGTAATTTTCGCCCAAGGGCCGGGACGGGTTTCAACGTTTTGCGCCTGCGCTTACGTGGCACTACCGGTCCCTCCACTGCGACCGCTCTTGCTTCCTTCTTCTTATCCGGGAGCCAGTCATCGCCTCCGACAGGGTTCAGTGGGCTGGTTTTCCCCTCCCCAACGGTGTTGTCTGCGTCTTTTTCTTTTTTTAGTCGGTACAACGGACACTGTTCGTTATGTGGCCTTGTTGTTTTTACATGGCGTAACTTGGATACGTTTACTTCACAATTAAAGGGGCCTTCTGCTTTTGGGTCCGAGTCAACACAGTCACACTTGATCCAAAGTTCTTGTCGGTCCATCTCTTCAAGAACGGCATTAACAATGCGTAAATCCGCCTGACTTGGTTTTCGACCGTTACTGAATACGTGCAGCAGGGCTTCCTTTTCAGCCAGATTCAGTTTCCGCTCAAATCTTCCTCTCGGATTTTTCTTCCGGACCAGCTCCATATAACCTCCAACTTACCATCTTGTTATTTTACCATGTTAACATCTTACTATCTTATTTATTTGTTATCTTACTAGATTACTATCTTACTATGTTGTTATCTTAGTTTTAATCAGTGATCATAATCTTATGAATATATAACTAATTGAAACGTATATATTTTATAGTTCTTATTGTATTAGCTTGTTATCTTAATAAGATAATATGTTGCTTTTGTATCGAAACTATATCATTATCTTAATAAGTTAACATGATTGAAGGTGCAAAGATGATCATAGTTCTTGGAAGTCAAAAAGGCGGTGTTGGCAAAAGTACGCTGGCTGTTTCCATCGCGGCGTATCTTATGTCTCTTGGTAAAAGAGTTCTTATTGTTGATGCAGATGACCAGAAATCAGTATTAACCTGGTATAACAACCGTCCTGAAGAACTACCCCATATACCGGTTACAGGCGCGACTGGCAACATCAAAGCAATGTTAAAGGAACACGAAAAATCCTATGATTTTGTCATTGCAGACTGTGCTGGTCGTGATAGTGCAGAAATGCGTAGTGGATTGATGGCCGCAGATGTATTCATTTCTCCTTTGCGCCCTTCACAGATGGACCTGGATGTTGTGCCTCATACATGCTCTGTATTTACGGCAGCAAAAGATTTTAATGAGGATGTTCGAGGATATCTCGTTTTAAACATGACTCCCACTAACATGTTTGTTAATGAAGCCAATCAGGCAGCTGAAGTACTCAAGGATTACCCAGAAATGCATCTGGCAAGCTCCCGAGTATGCGATCGTAAAGCACATCGAGATGCCTGGGCAGAATCAATGACAATTTTTGAAACGCAGAACAATAAAGCTAAAGAAGAAGTTGAGGCACTGGTCAAGGAAGTTATTTTATGAGGAATCGCAGCCATACCCCTCCAAAAGACGAAGCGGCATTCATTCATGGAGGTTCTGCAGCTCTCAGTTCGACAGAAGAGTTGTCCGCTAAAAAACACACAGCAGGAAAAGCTAAGCCAGTTAGTATTTCCTTGGCTGATGAGAACTTACGTGCAATTGATGACGTTATCAGAGATGAAATGTTATCTGGACGAACAAGAGTAAATAGATCAGACGTAGTGAGAGCTGCTCTGATGGCGTTAGATCGGTTAACGAAAGAAGAACTATCTCAACTTATTGAAAAAGCGAAACTTAAGTAATGGAGAGATAACTGGTTATCTTGTTATCTTGTTATCTTGTTATCTTGCTATCTTGCTATCTTGCTATCTTGTTATCTTGTTGCGATATTGTAAGTAATAAACCTTTTTATATTGCAACAGCGTCAGTGCCTATAGAACTGAGCGCGATGCTGGATAAAACAAAGGAGAACACTTAAAGTGAGCCGAAAAAGACGCGGTTTACTAGGGAAGGTGCGAACAAGTTCCTGATATGAGATCATCATATTCATCCGGAGCGCATCCCAGAGGGACATCATGAGCCATCAACTCACCTTCGCCGATAGTGAATTCAGCACTAAGCGCCGTCAGACCCGAAAAGAGATTTTCCTCTCCCGCATGGAGCAGATTCTGCCATGGCAGAATATGACCGCTGTCATCGAGCCGTTTTATCCCAAGGCGGGCAATGGCCGACGGCCCTATCCGCTGGAGACCATGCTGCGTATTCACTGCATGCAGCATTGGTACAACCTGAGCGACGGTGCCATGGAAGATGCCCTGTACGAAATCGCCTCCATGCGCCTGTTTGCCCGATTATCCCTGGATAGCGCCCTGCCGGATCGCACCACCATCATGAATTTCCGCCACCTGCTCGAGCAGCATCAACTGGCCCGTCAATTGTTCAAGACCATCAATCGCTGGCTGGCCGAAGCAGGCGTCATGATGACCCAAGGCACTTTGGTGGATGCCACCATCATTGAGGCACCCAGCTCTACCAAGAACAAAGAGCAGCAACGCGATCCGGAGATGCATCAGACCAAGAAAGGCAATCAGTGGCACTTTGGCATGAAGGCCCACATTGGTGTCGATGCCAAGAGTGGCCTGACCCACAGCCTAGTCACCACCGCGGCCAACGAGCATGACCTCAATCAGCTGGGTAATCTGCTTCATGGAGAGGAGCAATTTGTCTCAGCCGATGCCGGCTACCAAGGAGCGCCACAGCGCGAGGAGCTGGCCGAGGTGGATGTGGACTGGCTGATCGCCGAGCGTCCCGGTGTCAACAACGGGTAAAAAGTGATCCACTTACCGCCACCACCAACGGTTTAATATTGATCCACCTTGTTTACTCAGGATTAGCTTCAGCTATAACCCCGGCCTTTCGTTTCTGCTTCAGTCGATAGCTTTCCCCTTTTATTTGCACGACGTGTGAGTGATGTAAGATCCGGTCCAGCATCGCCGATGTCAGCGCTGCATCACCGGCGAACGTCTGATCCCACTGCCCGAACGGCAGGTTGGAGGTCAGGATCATCGCGCTCTTCTCGTAACGTTTGGCGATGACCTGGAAGAACAGCTTGGCTTCCTCCTGACTGAACGGCAGATAACCTATTTCATCGATGATAAGCAGCTTCGGGGCCATGACACCACGATTGAGAGTCGTTTTGTAACGGCCCTGACGCTGTGAAGTGGACAGCTGTAGCAGCAGGTCCGCTGCTGTTGTGAAGCGAACCTTGATGCCCGCCCGTACTGCTTCGTAGCCCATGGCTATCGCCAGATGCGTTTTTCCCACGCCCGATGGCCCCAGCAACACGATGTTTTCGTTACGCTCTATGAAGCTCAGGGATCGCAGCGACTGGATTTGCTTCTGAGGAGCGCCGGTGGCGAAGGTGAAGTCGTACTCCTCGAACGTCTTTACCGCCGGGAAGGCTGCCATCCGCGTGTACATCGCCTGTTTACGCTGATGCCGGGCCAGTTTCTCCTCATGTAACAGGTGCTCCAGGAAGTCCATGTAGCTCCATTCCTGATCCACCGCCTGTTGCGACAGCGCCGGCGCTGCGCCGATAAGACTGTCCAGCTGGAGCTGTTCGGCAAGCACCATCAGCCGTTGATGTTGCAGTTCGACCATCATGCGGCTCCTCTGCAGAACGTGTCATAGATGGAGAGCGGATGATGCAACGGCTGCCTGTCGAAGGTCATCAGGCTTTCATCAACCTGCACGTCATACTGTTTTTTCTCCGGTGGCAGTGCCAGCATGGATTGCTGTTCCTCCACCCAGCGATCGCAGGGGCGGGTCTGGATAGTTTCATGCTTACGTTGATTGGCCACATCGTACAGCCAGCGCAGGCCGTAACGGTTTGCGGTTTCAACATCGACGGTGATCCCCATCGGACGCAGGCGTGTCATTAACGGGATATAGAAGCTGTTGCGGGCGTACTGCACCATCCTCTCCACCTTGCCTTTAGTCTGCGCCCTGAAGGGACGGCACAGGCGGGGAGAGAAGCCCATCTCTTTGCCGAACTGCCACAGGGAAGGATGGAACCGGTGCTGCCCGGTCTGGTAAGCATCACGCTGCAGCACCACCGTTTTCATATTGTCGTACAGGACTTCCTGCGGTACACCGCCGAAGAAGCTGAACGCATTGCGGTGACAGGCTTCCAGCGTGTCGTAGCGCATGTTGTCGGTGAACTCGATGTAAAGCATTCTGCTGTATCCCAGAACAGCGACGAACACATGCAGGGGTGACTTGCCGTTTCGCATGGTCCCCCAGTCAACCTGCATCTGCCGTCCGGGCTCGGTTTCGAAGCGAACGACCGGTTCTGCCTGTGCTGGCAGGGTCTGTTTACGGATGAACTCTCTCAGGATAGTAAGCCCTCCACGATAGCCCAGCTCCATGATTTCCCTGGCAATAACGGTCGCCGGGATTTTGTAGGGATGCGCATCGCTGATCCGCTTAGAGATGTAATCACGGTATTCATCGAGCAGTGATGATGGTGCCGGGCGTGGTGAATACTGCGGCTTTTCAGATTTGGCTTTCAGGTGGCTGCGGACAGTATTGCGCGAAATACCCAGCTCCCTGGCAATGGCCCGGATACTCATTCCCCGCTTGTGCAGGACTTTAATTTCCATACGAATCTCAAAAGTGATCATAAGCTCCCCTGTATTCAGAGGAGCAGATTAACCCCTGGATCAATTTTCAACCGCTGGGGTGGATCAGTTTTGCACCGTTGGTAACACCCGGCAAGGTAAAAACCTTGAAGCAGCATCCGCGCAAGAACAAAACGGCCATCAACATCGAATACATGAAAGCCAGCATCCGTGCCAGGGTGGAGCACCCGTTTCGCATCATCAAGCGGCAGTTCGGCTTCGTGAAAGCCAGATACAAGGGGCTGCTGAAAAACGATAACCAACTGGCGATGTTATTCACCCTGGCCAACCTGTTTCGGGTGGACCAAATGATACGTCAGTGGGAGAGATCTCAGTAAAAACCGGAAATAACGCCAGAAATGGTGGAAAAAATAGCCTAAATAGGCTGATTCGATGTGTTTGCGGGAAAAAAATCGGCCCAGATCCGCGAAATTTTAATCAGCGAGTCAGCTTGGGAAGAAATGACCTGCTTATTCGCACCTTCCTTAACTGATGACGAGCGAAGAACGCGAGGTTACACCCTTCTTCACTCTGGCTTTATTTCCAGAAGAAGGAATTGAATACGATTCAGTACATCAAGAATGTACAGTTTGTCGGAGCCCAACAGGATATCCAGAGCCATTGCCTGTAGTGCTGGCTCCTGAAGATCCAAACCAACAGCCTGAGCATGCAGGGCCAGTACCACTCGTCCTTCCGTTGAAGGCTTCTTTTTATCATCAATATAAAGGGAAAGAACTTCCTGTCTGGCATTTTCCTCAAGATAAGAAAGATCTCTGTCGCGAAGTAAACGAACTGCATGCTCGATTATCACGTCCATACTTTTCTCTCCCTAAAGAACTTGGGTCGGAAATATTTCATCGTTTAAACCAACTTTTCGGAAAGTTATGTAATTTATCAGGGTTGCATGGGCTTGCCGGAACTCCATACTCTTCTTTATCCAGTAACCAACGAGCGTCTTCAATATCCTCGAACGAAATAACACCAGGTTTCTCCAGGAGGCCATAAAAAGCCATGAGCAACAAAGTACGGCCCAGATAGGGTGCAGGCATCGCTGATAACGCAATCTTATCGAGTTTACGCATCACACAATACTTTAGGTCGTCGTCGGATATGATGTTTCTGGAGGTGTATTCATCACTCAGCCATGCGGCCACATTCGTTACTTCACTTTTGACTTTTTCATTAAACTGGATCGGAAAAGTGTCCCAGGCAATATGTTGTGTCATCTGTTAACGCTCCATTCACATGCAATATTCATTTAATCGGCATATTGAGCTAAATCTTGAATGATATCGGCCAGAATTATTACCCATATAAATAAACAGGCTAATCATGAGGGAGCGTTCCAACACCCTTGCTAACAAGGTAAATTTGAGTTCAAAGTTCTAATCCAAAACTGGTTGAGCGCCGGCCTTGACGGCAGTTAAAAACTTCTTCTGGCTTGTAATACCTGAGACATCATTAAGGGGTCAGTTTGGATATCGAAAATTATTGTACGTTAAGGTGATTTTTTATACCCCTGGTCTGCGATAAGGGAGCTTGACCACGTTGACAGGCAGCTATGAGCGAGGAGCGGACCTTGATAGATCACCATAACTGTTGTCGGTTCACGAGATAATTTATCGTTACTCAAATTCAATTCTCGCTGACGACTGAGGCTAAATGGTCCATTTAGCATAATTGTTGTGGCAGAAAGAGATGCCTTTCTGCCACATGTGGGGTTAGTTTACTTTTGGAAAGTCCACCAGGGTGTCATTCACACGGTTGATCATATTCGTAAACAGAATCGCACTGACTGCACTGATGACTTCCACCACCTGCCGATCGCTAAAGCCTGCTGCCAGAAAACGACTGACGGATTCTTCTGGTAAGGTGTTGCGGGTCGTCACCAGCGTTTTTACAAATTTGACCAGTGCATCAATGTGCGGATCTTCCGGGAACTCTCCCCGGCGTAATGCCTGAATTTGCTCAACGCTGTAACCTGCCATTTTTCCGGTCAACGTATGCGCCGCCAGACAGTAATCACACCCTGAGACTTCACTGACCACAAGGTTAACGGCTTCAATTTCCTGTTTGCTCAACTGACTTTTAGCCAGCGTGGCGTTGTGTTGCAATGCATGACCTAGAATGTCGGGGGCGATGCCAATGGTCTGGTAGGCATTCGGGACTTTACCCATCGCCCGTTTAATGGCGCTGAAGAGTTCTGCTGTCGTGCCAGTGGCATTTTCAGGTTGTACGGAAGTTAAACGGCTCATCATTTTTTCCTTTCAGTTTAAGGGTTTCGCCGTATCGGCGATGAGCACATAATAGAGCGCAGCCGGCGGGCATGCAGGCCGTATCGTCTCGATTATTTGTCTTATCGTCTCAGGAGTCAGAGTGGACAATCTCAGCCGCTTGCTTTCCTTACTGGCACCAACATGTAGCGTCAATCTTCACTGTCGTTTTACCGGGCGCTGGGATGCCGACCATCCGCAACAAGCCGCCGGTATTGTGCCTTGGCACGTCATTCTTCGTGGCGAAACCCGGCTGATTGTTGGGGGGAAGACGTTCGACGTGCGTGCGGGTGATATCATTCTTTTCCCGCACGGATCGCCACATTTACTGCAAAGTCTGGTGGACTGGGGGCAGGTCGTACCTGCTCAGGTCAACAATAATGGCATCGTCACTGAAGTGTGGACGGAAGGACTGGGGCCTGCGGTCGAGGTATTGTGTGGCGAGTTTCATTTCGGGCCGGGTTATCGCTGGATGTTCGCCGATGAAACAACGCTGATCCATCTCCATGCCGATGAGCAACACGATGTCCCTGAACTGGAAACACTGCTGGGTATGCTGGTACGCGAAAGTCTTGGCGGTTTGCCGGGCAGTACGAGTATCGTGAAGGGGCTGGCAGATACGTTGCTCGCGCTAATCCTGCGTATTTTGCTGTCGTTGCACGAGCCTCCCGCGGGTGTGTTACGGCTGCTGAGCGACACACGTCTTGCTCCCGCCATACTGGCCGTCATCGCCGATCCTGCGTCGCCATGGACGATGGAATCGATGGCGAAACGCTGTTTTCTGTCCCGTGCCACTTTCGCCCGCCACTTTTCATACAGCTATCATCAGACGCCCCAGGTCTGGCTCAACCAGTTACGTATGGTGCTGGCGGCAAGACTGCTTTCAGAAGAGAAAAACCTGACAACGGAGAGAGTAGCCGAACAGTGTGGTTTTTTGTCGCTGTCGTCTTTTTCTAAAGCGTTCAAAAAAACCTGGGGCATAACGCCTGCTCTGCACCGTAAACGTGGGTACAGCACAACGATCACTGGCAACGAGCCCACCGAGGTGGATAAGATTAACGGTCAACAGGCTGAGAATTAGACTGCAGAGATTAGCGAAGTAACCTGCAGCTCGGCCATACCGTCAATTGCGTGGACCAGTGTGTTGAACGGTGCTGCCTGGGTATGCTTTTCCAGCATCAGGGCTGACTGTCAGCGTTCAATCATCATAAACTGGTGATCATTTTCACGGTTCATGTACAACTGATACTGTAAACACCCGGGTTTCCCCCTGCACATCGTGTTCGACAGTTTTAAGTGCCAGAAGTACCTTTTCGCGTGCGCCCTGCCGGGCGGTAATAGTGGCAACAAGTGTAATATTATCGTGCATATTCGAACGTCCTTTCAGTGATAAACCAGGCGGCTAGCCTACGCTCATGGGAAAGAAAAATAACCCCATGAACCTGGTTAACACCTTCACTGGATGAGTGAAAACAGCCGTACGGCTTAACGCCCTGCGCGAAGCGACTGAGGTGGAATGCCATACCCGCGAATAAACACCTCCCGCATATGCCGTCTGTCGCGAAAACCGGACTCGCGGGCAATGGCATCCAGTGACAGGCGGCTTTGCTCAATCATCAAGCGCGCGGCCTCAAGCCGCAGCCCTTCAATTGCTTTCGCCGGAGATTTGCCTGTCTCCTGACGAAACAGGCGGCTGAGCTGGCGAGCACTGACATGCACCGCATCGGCAAGCATTTCCACCGTCAGCGTTTTGCGCAGATTGTGGCGGGCATATTCCAGCGCCGTTTGCAGGCGATCTGAGCGCGGTGCCAGAGCAAGCATTTCCGAATGCTGTTTCTGACCGCCGGAGCGACGCTGATTCATCACCAGGCGATGCGCGACCGTACGGGCAATATCTGCACCGAGATCTTTCTCCACCATACCAAGCGCCATATCCAGCCCCGCGGTCATGCCTGCAGACGTCCAGATAGTGTCATCAATAATAAAAATACGATCATCTTCAAGCTGAATCGTGGGATGCCGCGATGCCAGGCTCTGTGAGTGTGCCCAGTGCGTGGTGGCACGTTTTTGCTCCAGCAGGCCAGCCTGTGCCAGCACAAATGCACCGGTACAGACTCCGGCAATCCTGCGTGCCTGACGGGCGGTGGTTTGCAGAAAATGAATCACGCCGGGGCTGGCGGGATCCTCAACAGGTGAAAGCACGCCTGCTACCAGCCAGGTATCTACCAGAGTTTCCTCAGTCAACTTCGTCGAATCCACGCCGATACCCGAAGAAGAACGTACGGTTCCTCCGTGTTCGGAGTAGACCACCGGCTGGTAAAACGGATGTTCAGCCACCAGATTGGCAAACTCAAATACCGTCAGCGTAGACAGCGCCAGCATCTGAAAATGATCGGCAATGATTAATCCTATACGGTGCATTGGAACTCCTTTATGACAGGCGGACTGATTGATATTCCGCGGAGCGGGCCCGTAACCGCTCAGAGGTCCACAGGCTGGCCAGTGCCAGCAGCAGGAACATTACTGAGCTTATCATTACACCGTAAAAACCCGACAGGGGATAAAGCCATGATGCTACCGCCGATCCAAACCCAATGCCGCAGAACATAAAGGCGCTGGTTAATGCCAGCGAAATTCCACGCGTTTCTGCGGTCGAGATCTCCACAATACGCCGCTGTTGAGTGGGCCATAACAGGTCAGTGGAAAAGGCCCAGACGACCAGCAGGAGATACAGCAATGACAGCTGAGCAGGCAGTAGCATGACGAGCAGCATATCCGTCACCAGTAACATCAGACCGGTAACCAGTAAGTGTTCCGCGCTGAAGTGGCGTGCTGCACGGGCAACAAAAAGATTCCCCACAATACCCGCCGCACCGATAACAGCCAGAGCGATAGAGATAGCTGATGCATCACCTTGCCAGCGATCGCGGATCATCGGTGAGATAAAGGCGTACATATCGTACACACCAGAGGTGATAAAAAAGACGACCAGAAAAGCGGCCAGTGATTTGCCCTCTTTTAGCACCACACCGACCTGGCGTAAGCGGATATCAACACCTTTGACGACGTCCGGTACCAGCAAAAAAACGGCACCTGCAGTGAGAACACTCACCAGCGCGATAAGCGTGAATAGCATACGCGCACCCCAGACAGTGGCCAGCCATGCCGCCAGCGGAATACCGACCATACTGGCCATAGATACACCCAGCAGGATCATGGCAATAGCACTGCCACGCTCCTCAGGGGCGACTAACTCTGCACCGAGCGCAATCAGTACCGGCCCGATCAGGGAGGCACCCAGACCCATTACAATCCGCGAAGCCACCAGTACTTTGTAGTCCGGCGCGATGGCAAAAATCAGGGCTCCCAGCCCAAATACCAGCATGCCTGCCAGCACCTGTGCTCTGCGCATGAACTTGCCGAACATAACCTGCGCCAGCGGCGCGCCCAGTGCAAACGTCAGACCGAAAATGGAGAGCAGGCGGGCACTTTGAGCGTCGCTGATGCCCCATTCCTGGGAAATGGGGACCAGACTACCCGCCACGGAAAGCGAACCGGTCGCCTGAATAAAATAGGCCAGGCTAAGCGCCCATAATGCACGCTTTTGAAATGCTGACAGGTGATTTTGCATCATAAACTCCAGAGAAGGGGCAGTTGCCTGCCCCAGAGCAGGTCAGGCAACCGGTATTGGGTTATCTACCATTGACTGATTAAACGCGTTCACCATCTCGTGTTCATTAGCACCCTGATTCGCACGGGCTGGCAGCACACTGTCGACAATCGCTTCAATGGAATCTGTCGCCAGTTTTTCAAAGGTCTGCTGGATAAAATCGGCTAATGGCATCGCACGTGAATCACCGCTTTTGTAGATCAAATCGGTATCGACCCAGGGGGGTGAAATTTCAATGACCTTCACGCCGGCATCGCGCAGTAGAAAACGCTGCGACAGGGTGTAAGAATGAATCGCGGCTTTAGTGGCTGAGTAGAGTGCATTCGTCACCAGGGGTAAAAAAGCCAGAATCGAACTGTTGTTGATCAATACTGCATCCGGTTGTTGTTTCAATTGCTCAACAAAAGCTGAACTGACCCGAACAGTGCCCAACAGGTTGGTATTCAGTAAGGTGGTGGCCATATCGTCATCCAGTTCGGCAGCAGCGTTATCGAAGGGCATAATGCCAGCGTTATTGATTACCACATTCAGTGCCGGATAGCGGGAGAGCACCTCTTTCGCCGCCGATTTAATGCTGGACGCATCGGTGACATCCAGTACCACGGAATCCATCCCCGGGTTGGCCGCCGTGACCGTGTCCAGAAGAGCCTTACGACGGCCTGAAATGATCACCTGATTACCCAGTTGATGAAATTTTTCTGCCATTGCGCGGCCAATACCTGACGTGCCGCCAGTGATAAAAATCGTGTTTCCTGTCAGTTTCATAGGGTTATTCCTGTTGGCAAATACAATGTTAGTGAGTCAGTCCGGTGCGATAACGGCTGGCGGGTACATTACTTGAGAGGTGCGGGATCATGGCCTGCCGATTCCGCTCCATGGCTTGCCAGTAAGCGTCGTTATGCAGTGAGGGGATGGTGACAAGTTCCCCGCTAAGAAAACCCGCCAGCGCCGCATCCACCAGGTCGTAAGCACTCATGACTATTGACTTATCGAGTTGTTCAAGGGGTAAACCGCCGTTGTCCCAGAACGGTGTTGCTGTCGCTCCCGGCAGCACGGCCTGAATGTGAATGCCCTTTTCAGAGAGTTCATGATGGAGTGACTGACTGAAGGCCAGAACAAAGGCCTTTGTGCCGCCGTACACGCCGTTAAGCAGTTCCGGCGCAAGGCTGACAATCGATGAAATATTGGTGATGGCACCCACACCTCGCGCGACAAAACCAGGAACCACGCTGTAAGTCAGACGGGTCAGGGCGACGACATTAAGATTAATCATCGCCTGCATTTGATCGACGTCGCTAGACAACAAAGGCGTATGTGTACCGACTCCGGCATTGTTCACCAACAGGGTAATGCTGGCATCGGAGCGCAGTTTCTTCTCCACTGCTGCCAGCTGTTGGGCATCACCCAGATCGGCTGCCAGCACTTCCACACTGCGGGCGGTGTCCGCAGTAATGTGGCTGGCCATCTGATTCAGGCGGTTATGATTACGGGCGATAATGATCAGGTCGTATCCCATGCGCGCCAGTCGACTGGCGTAAACAGCACCGATGCCGGTGGATGCACCAGTGATGACGGCAGTGCCTTTACCTGTTTGTGTTGCGAGACTCATTGCAGACTCCTTTCGATCACCATTGATTCGATGAGAGAATCATAAGTGAGAAAGGGATGTCGTAAATGACGAATATGGTAGTTATTTAGGTCATTTCGTATTTCGGTTCGGGTAGTGGGAAGGAGAGAAAATGACTATCGGGCTGCGGGTTCATTTCAGACACATAAGCCTGCTTACTGTGTACAGTAATGTCCGCACCTGGCACACAGTGGACTTTACTTACATAGATGATGCGTCAGGCTGCTAGTCACAGAGCGCTAACTATTACGCCATGACTGCAAATCAACACTGTTATTTCAGCTTTTCAGGAAGATGTATTATTTTTATGAAGCGCTTGTATCCGGCAAACCTGTGACGCACTGTAGCCCGTAGCATCAGCCGTTTCCTGGATACTCAGTTTCTTTACCTGCCGGTAGTACAGGACTTTCTGATGTCGCTCCTGATCGGCCTGTTTACCCCGGTATTTCCCGAGTGTATGTGCCCGTTCAATTCCCTGCTTCTGGCGCTGGCGGCGGCTCAGCCAGTCCTTATGCGACATCGCGGCCATCAGGTCGATGAGCATATTATTGATGGCGGTTATCACGGCGCGGGTGATTGGGTCAGCCTGCGAGGGGTCTTTATCTGACAGCGCCTGCCATGAGGTGGGCACATCCAGGCTGACAATCCGCAGCTCGTGTTGTTCTATCTGCTTTTTCAGCGTCATCCAGTCACTGTTGCTCAGACGGGTCAGGCGGTCTATCTGCTCGACCAGTAAAATATCATTGCGATGGCTGTCCATCAGTAAGCGTCCCAGCTCAGGGCGGTCAAGTTTTGTACCGCTGATGTTTTCCCGGTAGTAACTGGCTATTTTATGTCCCCGTTCCTGAACAAACTGCTCCAGCATCTCTTTTGCCCGATCGGCGAACTGATCTTCCGTCGATGCCCTTAAATAAGCTCTGATGAACATTTTTTCACCGTATTATCGCATTTAGGTTATTGCATTTATTCTATCGCATATAGGTTATGTCATTTATCGTGTGCCGTCACGTTTTGGTTATGGCGTCAGGGTGTACCCTTATGCGATAACCATTTTTGTTAAAAATACCGCATCAAATAATTTACGAGGGAAACTATATGGCAAGGAGGCAGATTCTTTCTCTGTCGGAAAGAGAATCATTACTGGCATTACCGGAAGATGAGTTAACGCTGACCCGGATGGCGTATTTCAGTGAACATGATCTTGCACTTATCAGTGCCCACCGTAAACCTGCCAGCCGTTTTGGTTTTGCCGTCCTTCTTTGCTATCTGAAAAATGTCGGCTTTGCCCCGGATAAAAAAATCCTACCCTCTGATGCGCTGCTGAAGCATATCGCCGGCAGGCTAAAACTTACCGGGGATCTCTGGCCTGCTTACCTTTCCGGCAGGGAAACCACGCGACGCGAACATTTAACTGAACTGTACCGCTATCTTGGCGTAAAAGCGTTTACCGGCAAAATACAGCAGGACTGTATTACACACCTGCTGCCGATGGCGACGCGCACCAATAAAGGTATTCTTCTGGCCGAAGAGCTGCTGGTCTGGCTCCGGAAGAACAACGTGATAATCCCCGCGATTGATGTCGTGGAGCGTACCTGTGCGGAGGCCATGGCAGGCGGCGATAAAATCGTATTTCAGACCCTGAATGCCCCGTTAACTCAGGCTCACAGGGATGCGCTGGATCGTTTACTTGAGTCATCGGATAATCAGTCTTCCAGGCTGACATGGCTTCTGCAACCGCCGGGTAAAATCAATGGTAAGAACGTGCTGCAACATCTTGATCGGCTCAGCAGCATTGAATCGCTGGCATTACCGGAAGGCATAGATCGTACCATTCACCAGAACCGGTTGCTGAAACTGGCGCGTGAAGGCCGAAAGATGAGCAGCCGGGATTTGACCCGATTTTCAGCAGCCCGGCGTCATGCGATCCTGGTGTGCGTGCTGGAAGAAGCCAGAGCCATACTGACAGACGAAGTGATTGAGTTGCATGAACGAATGCTGAGCAGCCTTTTCAGCAAAGCCAAAAGAACACAGGCTGAGCGCCTTCAGCAGACAGGAAAGCTGATCCAGTCAAAACTGAGGCAGTACATCGATGTCGGCCAGGCGCTGTCTGATGCCCGCGATTCCGGTGGCGATCCATGGCTCGCAATAGAAAACATACTCCCGTGGCCTGAATTTGTCGCCAGTCTGGAGGAAACACGTCATCTCGCCAGAAAAAATAATTTTGACCCACTGCATATTATTACTGAGAAATACAGCACATTACGGAAATATGCCCCGCGCATGTTGTCCGCTTTACAGTTAGTCGCAACCCCGGCAGCGCAACCTCTGGCTAATTCGCTGGTTGTGATCAAGGATATGTACCGGAAACAGTCACGTAAAGTTCCGGCGACAGCGCCGCTGGAGTTTGTCCCCGAAAGCTGGCGCAAGGTGGTAATTACACCCGCAGGTATTGACCGGCAGTACTATGAATTTTGTGCTCTCAGCGAGCTTAAGGGGGCGTTGCGCTCCGGGGACATCTGGGTTAAAGGTTCACGCCGCTACAAAAATTTTGATGATTACCTCATTCCCGAAAAGGACTTTGACAAACTCACACCGGCGCTGCCATTGCCCGTATCTGCTGATTTTCATGAGTACATTACCAACCGCATGACCCTGCTTCAGTCCAGACTTGAAGAGGTCAATGCCATGGCTGCCCTTGGTGAACTGCCCGATGTGGAGATTTCCGACAGGGGCGTAAAAGTCTCTCCGCTGGACAACAGCGTTCCGGCGCAGGTTTCACCGCTGGCAGAACTGGTTTACAGCATGCTACCGCGCCCTAAAATCACGGAAATTCTCGACGAGGTAAACAGCTGGACGACGTTTACCCGTCATTTTTCGCATATAAAAAATGACATTACCCGTCCCGATACCCGCCTGCTCCTCACCACCATCCTTGCGGATGGTATCAACCTTGGCCTGACCAAAATGGCAGAAGCCTGCCCCGGTAGCACCAAATCATCACTCGAAGATATTCAGGCATGGTACATCCGCAATGAAACCTATTCAGCCGCTCTTGCAGAACTGGTAAATGCGCAGGGAAAAAGACCACTGGCAGCATTCTGGGGCGACGGGACAACGTCATCATCAGACGGACAGAATTTCAGAACAGGCAGCTCAGGCCGCTACGCAGGGCAGGTTAACCCGAAATACGGGCAGGAGCCCGGACGTCAGTTTTATACCCATATTTCGGATCAATACAGCCCGTTTTACACCTGCATAATCAGTCGGGTCAGGGATTCAACCCATGTTCTCGATGGTCTGCTGTACCACGAAAGCGACCTGGAAATCAGGGAGCATTACACCGATACAGCTGGTTTCACCGATCATGTCTTTGCCCTGATGCATCTGCTGGGATTTGCGTTCTGTCCGCGAATCAGGGATCTCCACGACAAGAAGCTGTTTATCAAAGGGAAAGCGGACCAGTACCCGGCGCTTCAGTCACTGATATCAACTACCAGCCTGAATCTGAAAGAGATCGAAATTCACTGGCGTGAAGTGCTGCGTCTGGCGACCTCGATAAAGCAGGGAACCGTGACAGCATCCCTGATACTGAAAAAGCTAGCCAGCTACCCCAAGCAAAACGGACTTGCCAAAGCACTGAGAGAAATTGGCCGCATTGAGCGAACGCTGTTTATGCTCGACTGGTTCCGCGATCCTGCACTGCGTCGGCGGGTACAGGCGGGGCTGAATAAGGGTGAGGCACGTAACGCACTGGCGCGGGCGGTATTTATGCACCGGCTGGGAGAAATCAGGGACAGGAAGCCGGAAAATCAGAGCTATCGCGCCAGTGGACTGACGCTGCTGACGGCTGCGATCTCGCTGTGGAATACTATGTATATGGAAAGGGCGATCGATGCCCTGAAGCGTAAGGGACTAAAGATCAACGAACAACTGCTGTCGCATTTGTCTCCACTAGGCTGGGAGCATATCAATCTGACAGGCGATTACATCTGGAAAAGCAACCGGATACCGGCTTCCGGTAGGTTTCGTCGGCTGAGGCCCGCTAAAGTAGAAAGGTCAAAAAACAACCTTAACGTACAATAATTTTCGATATCCAAACTGACCCCTATGAAAGACATCAGAACCGGAGATCCAACGCTAGCGCTGCAAGTGGCTTATTTTGTGCCAGCGTTACTAAATGTTAAGTTGGGGATGCTAGAAAGTGCTATCCATCAGCAACTTGCACAAACTGTTGGAAGGATATCTTTCTATGATGAAGCCGTGTCTGAATGGTTTCATGGGGATGCGCGAAACGCCTGGTTAGAGATGAATATGATATTTGAAGAATTCGAGTTCACAGTTACAGATCACTATCAACCCGATGACAATAAAATTGTACGATTCTGGAGGGCAGATATGGAAACAGAGTATCCGCGCAGATTTGACTTATACAACGGAGATAATGGTGAAATAGATTGGTAAACTGGACATAAAGGTAATTCTGTCCAGTATCATTTTATGCTCCAATAAGCAATAATCAGAAAACCTCCGCAAATCAGGATTCACTAATGTACAACGATGTAATTACAGCTCTTTCAGGAGCAAGGACACTCAAAGATCACATTTCTAAGTTACAGAAAATACTGGATACGCCCCCTGTAGATCCAGCACTTGCAAGTGCGCTCAGGGCAGCTATTACTGATTTAATGCCTGAGCAAGCGCTAGCAATTAAGAAAAAACTATCTAGCCAAACAATCCGGCTGGATAACGCTCGTATAACGACTGTAAAGCAACTCTACACGTACTGTCACAAAAAGGCACTTACAGGTCTGCCACAATGGGTGATAGCCGCACAAAGCGCAGGGTGGACACCACCAACACCATAATAACAATATGGTCGCCATTACCTTTAGTATCATTTGATACCTATAAAATCTGTATTTAGTTCCTTACGCCCTATTATTCATGTTTTATTGCTCAGATGATTGGTATCAAATGATACCAATCGTTAAAATCAGCCCCCGCTGACAGCATCTGGCAGTGAGTGCTGGCTACCTATCATTAATTCCCGCACCACTTGGACGCTCCCGTCATTCTGTCCAGCATAGTGAAAATCAGAACTGAGCTATTACCACTCTTGTCTTTCCTTTGGTATCTTTCCCCTCAAGATCGTCTATCACACCTTTCGGGTTATTCACCCAACCTTCAGGGTCGTACACAAAGCAGACCAGCGTCTCACAGTACGGGTGTGCACGGTAACGGGCCATATCAATGAGCAGCTCCTCTCCAATTTTATTTGCCCCTAGAGACCGGCGAGTTTTCTTCACCTCAATGACTATCTTCTCCTTCTTCAGAAGAAAGTCCTGTCTGGATGAAGAACCTGCGAAGCTAGGCGAAGCCTCTTCGGGTCTGATGTCATCGAAATGCAGCGTCAGAAGCGCATGAACCAGATCCTGAACGTCATACTCGTCGTTCACCTCAATGGTTTTTCTGTCGTCATGTCGCTTTTTCAGCTGGCGACAGAACGCTGGAAACCTTTCAAGCACGTTAATTATCAGATCTAATCTGTCAGTTTCTTTAAATACAGGATTTGAATTCAGGGGGAGGGCATAAGCCAAGTCAGCTTTAGCTGCGTCGAAGGCCGGTTTTAATTGCATGGTAAGAACCTCATAGTTCGAGGCATAAAACCCTTTCTGAGCCTTTATAAAGTCATTATAAAAATCTGAATCTTTTCCGTAGCTGTCTTCAAGTAACTTTTTAACCCGGCCAATCCATGTCTTGTACTTTCCTGAATCAACATACATTTTGTTTACGTTCAGCATTGAGCTGAAATGCATAGATTTGGTTGATAAAACGTCCTGATAGTCTTTTTCAAGTGAGTCAAACCGTTCTGCTAAAGTCTTTTGCATCATAGTGCCGTCCATGTTTCTCTATAGCTGGATACGTCAGTGATACTCAAATTCTACCATGTTTTTCACTATCCTGACTCACACTGGACACTCAGTCAATTTCGTCCAATGCCGATAGCTACGCAGGAACTTGCCTTGTATACTAATCGGATAGTAACGTAATACAGCTAACGGTTGAGTACATGTCAAACGCGAATGATTAGGATGACTCCGCTATGTATTATTATAATCTCGATATTGACGAAAATGATGTGTTTATCTTCGAGCGATTTGACAGGAGCAATTGCAGTTCTGAGGAATGGTATTTCAATGATGACTTGTTCTTTAATCCTTCGGCCCCCACAGACGAGGAAATTGCTCTCCTTGATATGATTTATGCACACAAAACAAGTATTAAAACCGTGTGGATTGAATTTCAGGAAGTCCGTTTTCTTCAGAGCTTAAAATAAATGACAGCTCCACGCTTCCCAAATAACAAAGGTATTAAAAATGTCAGAACGTGAATTATGGTTAGCGACAGAAAACCAAATAGCCGCAAGAGCATGGAATATGATTAAAAGAATCAGTAAGTTAAACGAACCATTTGAATTAAGACCGTACCATCAGGTTCCGGGCTATATCGAATATATATTGCCATCAAGTATAGAATTTTTAGTGGTCAACAAATTCTTAGAACCACAAAATGAACTAAACATGTTTGTAAGATCGCAAAGCGGTGACGAAAGATAAACTGATATATCAGGCTCCTAAATGATCGCTTTAGCGGTCTTTCAGGAGCTTCCGGTTTAATTCCCCGCGCGGTTAGACATTCAGGTGATTCTGTCTACGTTTTTGCCCTGCCTCCGCCAGAATGACCACCACGCATGGGGTTTACCCTGAAGTGCTGCTTTTTCCTGAAGCAATTCAGCACTCACTGCCCCCTGAAGCAGTGAAACGGAGTCTCTCGCGGCATTACGGCAGGAATCAATAAGATCACTGGGCTTACTGAGCAAAATAAATTGCGATACTTTTGCCTGAGTATCAAACGCATAAACTCGTAACTCTGACGAAGAGGTAAGACTCACAATATTATGCAACCGCATATAATCGGTGTAATCCTCGCTACCCGGTTCACATGATTCATAAAGATATTTCTGCATTAGCGTTTGCGATGAAGAAAGGAAATCGATATAGCGGTCTGTTTTTTTATCTATATCCCGCAGTCGTTGAGCTAATGCTTCTTTCCTTATTTCATGACGATGTGTTAATTTCAGTGTAACCCAGCCGCCAATAATGGTGATTAACGCGCCCAGCCCGATTTTAACGGCACTGTCAGCCACATCCACCCACTCAACCGCCATCTGCTATCCCTTTTATTTCTGTGATGATCATGGCTATCAGTATAAATCCCCGGCGGATTGGACAGACAGCACTTTATGTCCAGTTAAATCAATACCTCGTCCTGGCACCTTTAAAGATGCACCAGTAATGTACAAAAAATGCTTTTCGCCCTAGACGTTCCGGCGCTATCGGAAAAAGTGTCCAGAAAATATTTCTGGTGAACGTATTTATTTTTGTTGACCCACATCGCAAACCGTGAGTCTGTTCAGAGCTTGTATCTGAGCAGGCGAAGGGTTGGACAAGCCCGGCGGGCGCGTCAGCCTGTCACATTGGGGTATACCTGAATGCATGCACTTAAATGTTCCCTTTCAGCATGGCCACCGCCTCAGCGCCGTCCATCGCAAACTGCACCCGGTGCCTTGCGGCCACGTCCAGCGCAAACACCCTGGTGTACACTTCCGTCGAGCTCACCGACTTGTGGCCCATCAGGCTCTGCAGCACCTTCAGCGGAATACCGGCATACAGCATGTGCATGGCGTAGGAGTGACGGAACGTGTGCGGCGTCACCGGCACGGAGAAGGTCACCCCGTCAGCGGCCGCGGCGGTGATGGCCTCATTCAGCCAGGTCCGTACCGTTCGGTCGGTGACCTCCCAGATGCGCGCCTTCTCCGTTCTGCCGGTGCGTTTATTACGGCGCTCCAGCGGAATTTTCAGTGTGGCCACCATCATCTCCAGCTGGCTGACATACTGGTGATCGGAGAGTGGAACCAGACGGTGAGCCTGACTGCCAGTCGGGGCCCGTCCTGCCGTTCTGGCCGCTTTTTCCGCACGTTGTTTGAGCGTGGCCAGCTGGACGAATGGCCAGGGCGACGCCAGCGAAAAATCGCCCCGGGTCAGGGCCAGCGCCTCGTTGATCCGTGCGCCGGTGTTCCACAGTGTCGCCAGCAGCATTTTGCGGTGCAGATCGGGAACGTAGTGGAGCAGGGCGCTCACCTCCGGCGCCAGCAGGTACTTCGGCAGCTCATCATGTACCAGGGCCATTTGGCGCAGCGCCAGCGCCGCCGGGTAGTCGATGGCCACCGGAAACTGCGTGGCAGAAACCATGACGCCCTGCCCGGGAACAGACGGCATCATCGTGTGTCTCCCGGTACTGACGCGTTCATGGCGGGTGCGCAATGCATGGATGGCGCACCGGGGTTATCCCTGCCCGGCAGGATCTCATAAGCCGGAAGTGCTGTGATGCGGTATGTACCGTAATCGGTGTAAGTCACTGGTTCGGCCTCCATGACTTCCCGTAATCCGCTTTCAAGATGGCGGGCTTTTGGCACCATGATTTTAAGAGTGCGCATATCAACCTCCATCTTCTGGCGCTCGTTTTCAAGGGTTGTGGTCAGAAGGTACTTTTCCGTATGGAATGGTTCGTCTTTTCCGTCATCTCTCTGTTCATACGTCACATCCAGAACCATCATGTCGCCGGTATTACTGACCACATATCCGCTGAGTCTCTCATCAATGGTCACCGGTTCTTTTTTGCCGTTAACAGGAATGACCGTCCTGCTCTGACAGACAATGGTCATTCCTGGTTTCTGAGTGGCGTTGAGCGCCCGCATTTCACTGAGGGTTGCTGCTCCGGGCCGGCCCTGGATCATACCGATCAGAAGCATTACCAGCAGGCCGCGTATTACTATCGTGTTCATTAACTGTTCCCTGATCAGACCGTTCGTAGCGCTGAGTACATACTGAGAAATCCCGCCCTTAGCTATCGTTGTTCAGTTGCAGCAGCTTTGGCGATCGCATCAACCGCTTCTCTGACTGAAAAGGACAATCCATCCGTATCTTTCGGTGAAAAATGTACCCAGTAGCACAAATACGTACCGTAGTTCTGGTCGGTATGACGAGTTTCATAATTTACGCTGAATGCGTAAATCTCCCGGTTGCCCAGTGGATAGTCTGTGATTTCGCAGTAACGCAGATAAAGGTCGCGCAATTCATCAAACAACTCTCCCTCTTTCAGCGGGCTCACTGCTTTGACTGCTTCACGCTGATCCATGAAATAGTCCACAGCGGCTTTTTTGGATTTAAATTCCTTCTGACCAATCTTCACCGGTATTGAACGTGCCATCCTAAACTCCTTTCTGGTTTGCTGATAAATAGTCACTCAGAGTAATCACACTTAGTGACATCATTGATTGCCACCTGATTAACTTTCCCTGCCACAATCATCACCCACCAGATAATACGCAGACATATAAATCCGTAACTAAATTACCGGATGGCGGTTTTCTGGTGATCCGATTTCTGGCGTATTCCAGATTTTCCGGAAGTGTAACACGGTCAGAGAATAAGCAAAGCGCCATTTTATGGTGGTGAGCGGGCGGTCACGGGGAAGGGGAGGGACACAACATATAGCGTCATTTACAGCTGAAAACACCGCTACATCTTGTGTTTCCTGGCAGCTGCGCGCCGGTGTGTCTGAAGAAGATCCGGGACTCAGGGTTTTCGGATCTTCAAGACGAAGGAAAGATACTGCTGCATATTAAGCAATAATGTAATGAGATTATTGTTATTAAGGTATTAATAACCAAAGCGCACAAAAACATTATTTTTGTTGCCAGTTCTGCATTAATACACCAAAACAAATTCCGCGATCTATCCCGTCCTGTCATGTCAGGTTTAGCGCGCAGGAGTGGTTAAGATAAATCTGATCGGGATGACATAACCCGAATGCAAAGTGGGCTACGATGGAAAGACTGGGCAAACTCAGGGACAACAAGGAGAAAAAAATGGCTCAACTCAGGATCCGGGGCGTCAGAAGCTACGCGCCTGACAGGGATATCTGCTTTGATCTCAGCAGTAAGGTGACACTCATCTATGGCCAGAACGGCTCAGGAAAATCCACGGTATCAGGCTATTTCTATGACCGGCAGGCGGATAAATACCGGCACTGCACCTTTGAGAGCCCGCACGTCAGCCACTTTCAGGTCTTTAATCAGGAATACATTGACAGTAAGTTCACCCGTTCTGACTATCAGCCCGGGATCTTCACCCTCAGCGAGGCCAATCAGGAAAGCCAGGACAAAATAAACAGTAATAATAAAGAAAGCGCAAAACTGAGTGCCCGGACAGATAAGCTGAATGAGGAGATCGCCGAGAAGGAAGGTATGAAGGAAACGGTCACTGACAGCTGTGCCAAAGATATTTTCAACCGGACAGTCAATGACAGGAAAATCCTCAGCGATTTCCTGGATGGCGCTAAAATTAAACGATCGTTTTACGAACGTATGGTGGCAACACCGCTGTCGGAGGTTAGCACCACGGCTGAGGCGCTGGCGGATAAATGGCGGATGTTAAGTCAGAGCGAAGGAACGCTTGTCGCCGAAATTCATATTCCCCCGACAACTGTTTTAACGGAAGACACCCTGACACTGATGCAGGAACCCGTGATGCCTGCAAGCAGTACGCAATTCTCTGCTCTCATTCAGAAGATCGGTAATGCTGACTGGGTGCGCCAGGGACAGCAGTATATACACGACGATATCTGCCCATTCTGCCAGCAGTCCCTGGATGTCACGGCCTTTTCGCGCGAACTCATTCAGATGTTTGATGAGTCATACCAGACGTCTCTCGGGGCGCTGAGCCAGGCCGCAGAACGACTTGCTCAGGACTGTGATGCCCTGGCCGAATTAGAACGCCGTGTTACGACCCATGCTTTCGTTGATGAGGACAGTCAGATTTTAAGCCTGGTGAAAACGGTCAATAAAGGCTTCCGGATCCTGTTACAGCAGCTCCTTACTAAAATTAAAGAGCCTTCCCGGCAGGTACAACCCGAGAACGTTCAGGATCCCCTGGTGCAGCTCCGGAAGGAAGTGGACGTTTTAAATATCCGGGTACGGGAAAACAACCGTCTTGCTGAAAACTTCAGTCAGGAAAAACAGAACCTGTATACGGAAGTTATGGCGCACCTCAGGGGAATTTGTGAGGAGTTCTTTGCCGGGCGTGACCGGCAGCTTGGCGAACTGCAGAACGAAATCGACACCAGATTGCGTGAAGTCGGCGCCCTGGCTGCCAGTAAGAAAACACTGGATGATGAGACGAACAGGCTGACCGGACAGCTCTCCGACATCCAGCCAACCATTAACAGTATCAATGCGAATCTCAGGCTGCTGGGGATCACCGGCTTTGAAATCATCTGCCATGATGCAGAGATGAAACTGTACCGTCTTCGCCGGGGAAGCGAGCCAGAAAAGGCGGAAGTCTTCAAATCCCTCAGTGAGGGTGAGAAAACAATGGTTGCTTTTCTCTATTTCATCGAATCGTGTTCGGGCAGTCTTACCCCGGAAACCATCCATCCGGAAAATAAACTCATTGTGATTGATGACCCGATTTCCAGCCTGTCACATAACTATATCTATGAAGTTGCAGCACTCATTAAGCGGAAGATAATTAAGGCCGCTGCAGCGAGACATGTGGTGATACTGACGCATAATATGTTTTTCTTCCAGGAGATGCTGCTGAACAGCGGCCGCCTGCAGGATGGCAGGAAAGCGCCAGCAAACTGGTCGCTGTTTCGCATCATCAAGTCGGATTACAGTTCCTGCGAAACGCTTTCCATGCACGAAATGCTCAATGAATATCAGGCGTTATGGCAGACACTGAAAGACGTCAGGGATGCGAAAACCCAGCCCGTGGTGCTGTTCAATACGATGAGGAATATTCTGGAGTATTATTTCAGCTTTTCCTGCAAGAATGAAAAGCTTAAAGAAGCCCTGGAGTCTCTGGCAACGGAACACAGCGATGCCGGAGAATATGATTCATTTTACCGGGCCATCAACCGCCACTCGCATTCGGACGGTAGAAATCTTTTCTCAACCGGCGTCATCGATAAGGAACGCTATCTGAACATGTTCAGGAAAGTGTTTATTCACACTGATGACCATGAACACTATCTTGCCATGATGGGTGAATCCGAAGAACGGCCGGAAACAGAGGCGTAAACAAAGAGTATCGTCACCTGCGGGTACCGTTCACTTAACGCGTCGGGAGCGAGCGCATGTGATTACGCACATGCTCTACGCGCCCGAAACGAAAACGTGTATACCGTACAACGGGTACAATTTTCGGTTTCATGGCGGGTTTCCTTTTACAGTCCGGCTACTGCCGGAAGTCCCTGTAACCATTTACAGGCGGTAAAAAGCGCAGAGGGGAACACCCGAGGTGACGACAGCTGATTATAAGCCCCGTTCCGGTTTGACGTAAATCATTTCCACATTTGAAAAAGGGAAAATCAGGGCTCCCATTCTGTCCGGGAGCTAACTGCGATGTGCATCCAGCTTTGAATAACCAAACCTAATGAAAGTCACTGCTCATGCTGTTAACGGCCGTCCCGCATTCAAGTTCCCTCCAGGCAGCCGAGCGTGATATTTCCGACTTTGCCTATTTTTCAGATCTCGGGAGAGGAAGAGAGGAATTATTGCAGCATGGACACAAAAAACGAGTAATTGTTGCGATGAGAGGATTATTGCTCCATGAGCAAATATAAATGACTTTATGCGCCATGAGGTTAAATATATTGTTCCTGCCGTCCGGCTGAACCCCGGGGCAGGGGATCAGCCGGGAAGGAAAGCGTCACGGTTCTGCTTTCCGGGAGAGGGTCTTTCGTTTTTTCTTCAGGTACATCACTTCGTCACATTTGCCGATCATTTCCGCCAGCGTCGCGTACTGGTCTGCGTTATTGATCAGTTCGCCAAAGGAATAATTGATGTTGTAGGGCTTACCCGAGGTGTCATTGTAATGACCCAAACTGGCACTCAGCGCTTGCAGAAAAGAACTCGTGTTCCCGTTTCGCCGGATCAGGGCGGCAAACTCATCCCCGCCGAGGCGGCCTGCTATTTCGCCCGGTTCGAGGTGCTGATGTAAAAAGCCGGCAAAAACCTTCAGCACCTCGTCTCCCTCTGCGTGTCCCCAGAGATCGTTCACCGGTTTGAACCTGTCCAGATCGAAATAGATGAGGCTGAACGACGCATCCTGCCGGTTCATCGCGCGGAAGAGTTTTTCGCCGGCGCGGTAAAACCCGCGCCGGTTGGGAATGCCCGTCAGGCTGTCCGTCATGGCCATGCTGATGGCCTCGAATTCGTCTTCCACGATACAGGCCAGATCCCGGAGGGACGCAATGTCATCATCCGTGAAGGCGCGGGGAACGGTGTGGATCAGGCACAGCGTGCCGGCCACCGTGCCGTCGGGCAGGTTCACCGGCTGGCCGGCGTAGAACCGGATGTGGGGCTCACCGGTGACCAGGGGATTGTCACGGAACCGCTCATCAGCAGCTGCGTCGTGAACAATGAAGGGCCCCTCCTGCAGAATGGCATGCCCGCAGAACGAGATGTTACGCGGGGTTTCGCGCACGCCGACGCCCTGGCAGGCGAGGAGCCACTGGCGCTCGCGATCCAGCAGGCTTATCAGGGCCACCGGGACCTGAAAGGCTTTGCGGGCCAGCCGCGTCAGGCGTTCAAAACGCTCATCGTCACGGGTATCAAGAAGGCCGGTAATATACAGGGACTTCAGCCTCTGTTCTTCATTCTCCGGTATACCGGGTGCCTGCATGTAATCTCCTGGTATGTACAAAGTATATATGCAGATGAAAAGGTGTTTGGATCTGACTGAGTGTAATTATAGTTCACGACTTATCTGCCAGCGGCTGAACTTCAGGTACAGGAATTCACGTTTATCACTCGTACTAGACTCTCCGGAGGACCAGGGGAATGACCGGGTCTGTTACGGTGAGGGAATCTGTAAACCTCAGGATTTTTGCCGGGAAAGTACGTACAACTGCTATCTTGATTAGTAAATGTTAAAATTTGTAGGTATCCACCCGTTAAACAAAATGATTAATATTTAAAAATACTCGTTGAACACCCGTGCCGTAATAATGAAGTACATTAAAAACGTTATCCGGTCATGTGAAGCTGAGACCGTCTCTTCGTCATGTAAAATGCCGTACTTTCTTTGTCGTGAAGAATGACCGGGTTAAGTCCATAAGGTTGAGAGGAAGTCTGCTGATGTGATACGCTCAAGGCGAGATTTATCTCAGTGAGAACTCACGGCAACAAAAAGTTTTTGGACAACAAAACACAAAGTTGTTTTGGACTGTAGGAGTCCAAGAGACAATGACATTACATACAACGCCGTGTAACGGATTTTACATTATTACAAAGCCTGTGTTACAAGAGAGTTATGGACATGATTGAAAAAATATGTGAAGTAATTGATGGTGAATACGTCTGTGATATAGATATTAGCGTTGAAGAATGGAAGATTTTATTAAGGGATAAAAAAGTTTTTGATGACAAAAGTATTGCAGCGTTAAAAAAATGGTTCATTGAGCCAGACCATTCCTGTACATGTTTCGATATCGGCAAGAAGTACGACCTGCACAGTATGAGTGCTAATGGTGTAATCAATGGGTTGGGTGGAAGAGTTCAGAAGCAGCTTGGCCGATTCGAGGTTAAAGGAGTCGGAAAGATTGCTTCCGGGACAAAATTCATTACAGTCATGAAAAGTAGAGAAATTAAAGGAAACCCAAAGCGAAATTTATGGACTATCCGTGAAGAACTTGTTCAGGCAATAAAAGAACTAGATTTTTTTAGTACGAACGAAAGCTCAAGCATTGATTTTTACTCAGATAATGATTTGATCACTGCTCTAGAAGAAAGTAATCACTTTGACGTTACTCAGACATTTGAGTATAGCGAAAAAGCGAAACCTAAGAAAGCTGCAATAGAAGTCAAAAATGGACTCTCATACCCAAGAAGTAAATCTGTTTCAAAAAATGCGCTTAACAAAGCTGATTATAAATGTGAAATTAATTGCGACCATCCAACGTTCAGAAGGCGAAACTCTCCTCTAAATTACACAGAACCTCATCACATTGTCCCGATGTCAAAGCAAGACTATTTTGAGAATTCACTGGATGTGGAAGAGAATATCATATCACTATGTTGCAACTGCCATAAACAAATTCATCTTGGCAAGGGGTTTGAAGATATGTTGAGGAAAATATATGCCGAGCGGAAAGATGTATTAAAAAAAGCGGGAATCGAGATATTATTAGAGGATTTGATTCTTTTTTACAAGATGGAAGGTAATTAATCTTCGAGAAGATGCATGCTTATTTTTATTTTTTTAGCAATGAATGTGAAATACTGCCTGACTATCAATCCTGTCATGTGGTTCAGATTTATGGGGGAGGATTTTAATATTTTACCAGCATGGCATGTCGATCAATCGGTTAAGTATAGCGCCAGGTAACCAGACGGATTTTCCCTCTCAGGCGGGAGTCGTTATCCATCGTCCAGTACCTGATTAAAAGTAGGAGTAATTACAAGAAAATTAAATTGTATGACTATTATTTCCGTTCAGAAAAGAAAGTTACATTAAAAACCCGAAATTATTAGGGTTATTAATTAGTTAAGTGCTATATATTTTCGTGTCCGGGGGTACCCTAAGAGGGTGCGCAAGACAACACTCCAGTGTTCATTATTTATGACTGTCAAGCCATTTATTCATCTGCTCAATTTCACCTTTTTGAGCTTTAATGATGTCCTGCGCAAGCTTTCTCATTTCGGGATCTTTTCCGTATTTGAGCTCGGTCTCAGCCATTGCGATTGCCCCTTCATGGTGTGCGATCATACCTTTTGCAAAGGCCTTATCGGGATTGGATTCATTAACGGCGGCCATCATTTTTTCATGCATATTTTTCATGCCAGCCATATATTCCTGTGATGATGCCGATGAGTGCATATCTGACATTTTCATTTCCGAATGTTCAGCAGAAATGGCTGGCAGGGATAACATTAATATTACAAAAAGGGTGTTTTTGATTTTCATATAATAATTCCTTTCAGACAGGTACCGGTTAAGTGTAGCTGAGTCAGACAAAAAAGCCCCCTGACGGGGGGCAAAAATGTAGCAACGTTGTTTCAGGAAAATCTATCAGGGAAAAGGTAACAGCACGGATACTACCGTCGCATTCAGCCTGCATTGATCATGCGGCGGTGCGCTTCGGCCATGGCCTGATGTGGGCCGGATTGCCCGTTATTCATGAATTCATGGGCAACCGCTGCTCTTTCATGCTCATTCATCGCCGCGTAAGACGTTGACGGGACGGTCGTGGATACCGTGTTATTTCCCATCATCTTCTGATGACTTTCCACCATTTTCTGGTGCGCATCCGCCGAGCCGTTCGTCATGGTTTCATGAGCAATAATGGCCTGTTCATGCTGGTCCATACCGGTCATACGAGGAGCAGTCCCCTGGATCCCGACAGGAGCCGCAGCAGACTGCATCTGGTGAGCAGGAGCCTGTGCATTGTTGACGCGATCATGGATATTCACGGTTTCAGTGGCCCAGGCCGATGAAATTAAACCAAAGCCCAGCAAAGATGCTAATACGATATTTTTCATGATAACTCTCCATTTCTGAATTAGTGATGTCCGGGGAAGTACAACCGGTGTTTTCAGTTCCATAACTGAAACAAGTTCGGCAGCGTTTATTTCTCCGGAAGAGGGCTGGATATTCATTTCCTGGCGTACTCTGACGCCGGGTATTGATGAAGCAATCCAGCCTTCCTGATAAGTTGCACTAATTATATCGAATGGCTTCTGTTTGCTGCATGACAGGCTAATGACATCTTTGTCATTTACATCTTTATTTTCAGCATTGGGTTTCCGGGATCATTTTCTCCAGTCTGGGCACGGATAAGATAAAACGCGTGGAGCGTACGTCTGATTCCACCTGCACTCTTCCGTGATGTGCTTCCACGATTGACTTCACAATCGCAAGGCCGATGCCGCTGCCTTCTCCTTTTCGTTGTCTGGATGGATCCACCCGATAAAAACGGTCAAACAGCCTTGATAAATGTTCTTCAGGGATCGGTTTCCCCGGATTTTCAATCACAAGGTCAAAAAAGCTCTCCTGCTCTCTTATTGAGACGGTGATTGCCTGTCCCTCCGGGGTATAACGCAGGGCATTGGATAACAGATTATTGATCGCCCTTCTGAACATTTGTGGATCTCCCTCAACCAGGCAGGGCATCCCGTCAAATTTGAGCGTGATATTGCGTTCTTCGGCCCAGGCTTCGAAAAACTCGAAGACTTTCATGACTTCCGCTCTGAGGTCAAACATGACCCTGTCAGGTATCAGCTGATTATTGTCTGCCTGCGCCAGGAACAGCATGTCGCTGACCATTTTGGTCATCCGGTTATACTCTTCCAGGCTGGAGTAGAGGACATCCTCAAGTTCCTTCTGGGTTCGATCCTGACTCAGCGCGATTTCAGTCTGTGTCACCAGATTGGTGATGGGCGTTCTGATCTCGTGCGCGATATCGGCAGAGAAATTGGCCTGGCGGGTAAAGACATCCTCAATCTTTCCAATCATATGATTGAACGAGATAACCAGTTGCTCCAGCTCAATGGGAACCCGTGTCGGTTCCAGCCGCGCATCAAGATTCTCGGAGGTGATGCTTTTAATGGCATTGCTGACATTACGAAGGGGCAGATGCCCCTGACGGACAGCGATGCGAATGATCAGAACAATCAGCAGGCTTATCACAACAGCGATTGCAATCAGATTTTTTTTCAGCGCATCAAGGTAATGGAGATGGAAATTAATGGAGAGGCCAGTCAGCATGACATAGTTCTGCTGTTTGCCCTGAAATATCGCCTGGCCAGAGGAGGCGATAATCCGGTATGTTTCCATCTTCATTCCGGACCCGGTATCCATCGGTCCCGCAGGATCCTCCACCGTCCAGAGAAAGACATCCCGTGCGCGGCTGTGCTCGCTAAAATCTGCTGAATTCACTGCCGGGCGTAGTGCCGCCCCCTGAGCTGAGCTCAAGAGCACTTCACCCCTGGGATTGAGGAGCAAAAGGGCAACGTTGCGGTAGCTGGCAATTGATTCCTTTATTTTGCTTACTTTTTTTTCATCCGGATCTGCCGGGGACTGGAGTATACGGCTCAGTGTGGTGCTGATTTGTTGCAGATCGCTGACATCCTGCTCGGCAAAATGCTTTTCAACAGAATGCAGCATAAACCAGGTGAAGGCGATAAACGCCAGTATTGTGGACAGGCTGATAAAAAAGGTCAGCCGCAGAGCGAGTGAGAAAGGTCGTCTGGACGGTTTGCTATGCATCCGGGATCTCCAGCATGTAGCCCACGCCCCGCACTGTCTGGATCAGTTTTGTCCCGTAATCGTTGTCTATTTTAGCGCGGAGTCGCTTTACTGCGACATCAATCGCGTTAGTGTCGCTGTCAAAATTCATGTCCCAGACCTGAGAGGCAATCAGGGAGCGGGGAAGAACTTCTCCCTGATGGCGAATGAAGAATTCCAGCAAGCTGAACTCTTTACTGGTGAGCACAATGCGGTTCCCGGCGCGGCTGACTTTTCTGGATACGAGATCAACCGAGAGGTCAGCCACTTTAAGCTGGCTTTCCGTGATCATCGTGTTTCCCCGCCTGAGGAGGGTTCTTACCCGGGCGAGCAGTTCAGCAAACGCAAAGGGCTTCACCAGATAATCGTCCGCACCCAGCTCAAGTCCTTTGACCCTGTGTTCAATCGTGCCAAGGGCCGTCAGCAGTAATACCGGCATCCCCTTTCCGGCACTGCGCAGCATACGGATGATATCCCAGCCGTTTACATCAGGCAGCATGATATCCAGGATGACTAAATCATACTCGGCTGTCATGGCAAGATGATATCCGTTCAGACCATTATCAGCGTGATCCACGACGAACCCCGCCTCTGTCAGCCCCTTGCTGAGATATTCACCTGTTTTAATTTCGTCTTCAACGATTAATATTTTCATCATGCTCCCCGGCTGGCTGCTAATGTCATTTTATTGCGCCCACGATCGTTATCAACGGATTACAGCAAAAATGACAACATTGTCATTATCCTGTCACCCGGCAAACAGAGAGCGTTCGGTAAAGTATCCCTATCAATACTCTGGACTTCGTTTGAACCATTTACCAGGTCTGCCTGTACGAGAAGCGTTATGTTCAAATTAAAATTACTCAGCATCAGTACCATATTCATCCTGGCTGGTTGTGTTTCTCTGGCACCTGAATATCAGCGTCCGCCAGCTCCGGTTCCCCAGCAGTTTTCATTGTCTAAAAACAGTCTGACGCCTGCGGTAAACCGCTATCAGGATACGGGCTGGCGAAACTTTTTTGTCGATCCCCAGGTCAGCAGGCTGATCGGTGAAGCCCTGAATAATAACCGTGATTTGAGAATGGCTGCCCTGAAGGTTGAAGAGGCCCGGGCCCAGTTCAACGTCACGGATGCAGATCGTTATCCCCAACTGAATGCCTCATCCGGGATCACATACAACGGTAGTCTGAAAGGTGACAAGCCGACCACACAGGAGTACGACGCGGGTCTGGAGCTCAGCTATGAGCTCGATTTTTTTGGCAAACTTAAGAACATGAGTGAGGCTGATCGCCAGAACTACTTTGCCAGCGAAGAAGCCCGTCGTGCCGTACACATCCTGCTGGTCTCCAACGTTTCACAGAGCTATTTCAGCCAGCAACTGGCGTACGAACAACTCCGTATTGCGCGGGAAACGCTGAAAAATTATGAACAGTCCTATGCTTTCGTTGAGCAACAGCTCGTGACCGGGAGTACGAACGTTCTGGCACTTGAACAGGCGAGAGGACAAATCGAAAGTACCCGCGCCGAAATAGCCAAACGAGAAGGCGATCTGGCTCAGGCAAACAATGCCCTGCAACTGGTGCTGGGAACGTACCGCGCACTTCCGTCAGAAAAAGGGATGAAAGGCGGGGAGATCGCACCAGTAAAATTGCCACCAAATCTATCTTCACAAATTTTGCTGCAGCGACCGGATATTATGGAAGCGGAATATCAGCTGAAAGCGGCTGATGCCAATATTGGCGCAGCGCGAGCGGCCTTTTTCCCCTCCATTACACTGACCAGTGGTCTTTCCGCAAGCAGTACGGAGCTGTCAAGCCTGTTTACGTCAGGAAGTGGAATGTGGAATTTTATCCCTAAAATTGAAATTCCTATTTTTAATGCTGGCAGGAATAAAGCCAATCTGAAGCTGGCTGAAATTCGCCAGCAACAATCGGTGGTTAATTACGAACAAAAAATTCAGTCAGCCTTTAAGGATGTTTCCGACACGCTTGCGCTGCGCGACAGCCTTAGCCAGCAACTTGAGTCACAGCAGCGTTATCTTGATTCACTTCAGATAACTCTCCAGCGTGCCAGAGGATTATATGCAAGTGGTGCTGTCAGTTACATCGAAGTGCTGGATGCAGAACGTTCCCTCTTCGCTACGCAGCAAACCATTCTCGATCTTACCTATTCCCGACAGGTTAACGAAATTAATCTGTTTACCGCGCTGGGTGGCGGTTGGGTAGAGTAAATTTATTTAATTAATCAGGAAATTAAAAATGCGTAATTCACTTAAAGCCGTTTTATTTGGTGCCTTCTCTGTCATGTTTTCTGCCGGTCTTCATGCTGAAACACATCAGCATGGCGATATGAATGCTGCCAGTGATGCTTCGGTACAGCAGGTTATCAAGGGCACCGGTGTCGTTAAAGACATTGATATGAATAGTAAAAAGATTACCATTTCGCACGAAGCAATCCCTGCTGTGGGCTGGCCTGCAATGACCATGCGCTTCACTTTTGTTAATGCAGACGACGCTATCAATGCCCTGAAAACCGGCAACCATGTCGATTTCTCGTTTATTCAGCAGGGCAATATCTCCTTACTCAAAAGCATTAACGTTACGCAATCCTGATTATCAGTCCGGAGCGAATACATCCAGTGCGCCTGAACATTCATTAAGGGATTACTGTGAATGAATGATCGGGCGCATATGCCAGGTGTTTTGATTTTTCAGCGAGAAATTGTATGGCTTCTTTAAAGATAAAATATGCTGCAATAATTATCAGCAGCCTCATAGCAGGGGGGCTGATATCGGTTACTGCCTGGCAGTATGTAAACTCATCACAAAAAACAGTACAAACCGAACAAAAGGCACCGGAGCGAAAGGTACTTTTCTGGTATGACCCGATGAAACCGGATACCAAATTTGATAAACCCGGAAAATCTCCCTTTATGGATATGGACCTGGTGCCGAAATATGCTGATGAAAGTGGCGATAAAAGCAGTGGCGGGATCCGTATCGATCCAACCCAGGTTCAGAATCTGGGATTAAAAACGCAAAAAGTTACGCGAGGAATGCTGAATTATTCCCAGACAATCCCGGCTAATGTCAGTTACAACGAGTATCAGTTTGTCATTGTGCAGGCGCGTTCTGACGGTTTCGTCGAAAAAGTGTATCCCCTGACGATTGGCGATCATGTGAAGAAAGGCACTCCGCTTATCGATATCACCATTCCTGAATGGGTTGAGGCACAAAGTGAGTTCCTGCTGTTATCCGGTACAGGCGGTACGTCAACCCAGATAAAAGGGGTTCTGGAGCGACTTCGTCTGGCTGGTATGCCGGAAGAGGATATTCAAAGGCTGCGTTCAACCCGCACAATCCAGACCCGTTTTACCATTAAAGCACCTATTGATGGTGTCATTACTGCGTTTGACCTGCGCACCGGAATGAATATTTCGAAAGATAAAGTAGTGGCTCAGATTCAGGGGATGGACCCGGTCTGGATCAGCGCTGCAGTGCCAGAATCTATCGCCTATCTGCTGAAAGATACGTCGCAGTTTGAAATTTCGGTACCGGCTTATCCGGATAAAACATTCCATGTCGAAAAATGGAACATTCTTCCCAGCGTGGATCAGACAACCCGTACGCTTCAGGTCCGTCTCCAGGTTTCTAATAAGGATGAGTTTCTCAAGCCGGGCATGAATGCCTATCTGAAACTGAATACCAAGAGCCAGGAGATGCTGCTGATACCAAGCCAGGCCGTTATCGATACCGGCAAAGAACAGCGCGTGATTACTGTTGATGATGAAGGCAAGTTTGTGCCGAAACAGATCCACGTTCTGCATGAATCACAGCAACAGTCCGGCATTGGCTCCGGCCTGAATGAAGGCGATACCGTGGTGGTCAGTGGCCTGTTCCTCATTGACTCCGAAGCCAATATTACGGGCGCGCTGGAACGTATGCGCCACCCTGAAAAAACAGAAAACAGTATGCCAGCAATGTCTGAGCAGCCTGTAAATATGCATTCAGGGCACTGAGGAGACGACGATGATTGAATGGATTATCCGGCGCTCTGTCGCCAACCGTTTCCTGGTCATGATGGGCGCACTGTTTCTCAGCATCTGGGGCACATGGACGATAATTAACACGCCGGTCGATGCGCTGCCTGACCTGTCAGATGTGCAGGTCATTATTAAAACCAGCTATCCCGGACAGGCCCCGCAGATTGTAGAAAACCAGGTCACCTATCCGCTTACCACCACCATGCTGTCCGTACCTGGCGCAAAAACCGTGCGTGGCTTTTCACAGTTCGGTGATTCGTATGTGTATGTCATTTTTGAAGACGGCACCGATCTGTACTGGGCCCGTTCGCGCGTGCTGGAATACCTGAATCAGGTTCAGGGCAAACTGCCTGCGGGTGTGAGCTCTGAAATCGGCCCGGACGCCACGGGAGTGGGCTGGATATTTGAATATGCCCTTGTCGATCGCAACGGAAAACACGACCTTTCAGAACTGCGCTCTCTGCAGGACTGGTTCCTGAAATTTGAGCTGAAAACCATCCCGAACGTGGCTGAGGTCGCTTCGGTTGGCGGCGTGGTGAAACAGTACCAGATTCAGGTCAATCCGGTAAAACTGTCCCAGTACGGTATCAGCCTGCCCGAAGTGAAACAGGCACTTGAATCGTCTAACCAGGAGGCCGGTGGCTCATCCGTTGAAATGGCCGAAGCGGAGTATATGGTCCGTGCCAGCGGTTATCTTCAGAGCATTGATGATTTTAATAACATCGTCCTGAAAACAGGTGAGAACGGCGTGCCGGTTTATCTGCGGGATGTTGCCCGCGTGCAGACCGGGCCCGAAATGAGGCGTGGTATTGCCGAGCTGAACGGCCAGGGAGAAGTCGCTGGCGGCGTGGTGATCCTGCGGTCGGGTAAAAATGCGCGCGACGTTATCACGGCAGTGAGGGATAAACTGGAGACGCTGAAGGCCAGCCTGCCGGAAGGCGTTGAAATCGTGACCACCTACGATCGCAGCCAGTTAATCGACCGGGCGATTGATAACCTCAGTTCCAAACTTCTGGAAGAGTTTATCGTGGTGGCCATCGTCTGTGCTCTGTTCCTGTGGCACGTACGTTCTGCCCTGGTGGCGATTATCTCTCTGCCGCTTGGCCTGTGTATCGCCTTTATCGTCATGCACTTCCAGGGACTGAACGCCAATATCATGTCGCTGGGAGGGATAGCGATTGCCGTCGGTGCGATGGTGGATGCCGCCATTGTGATGATTGAAAATGCGCACAAACGGCTTGAGGAGTGGGATCATCAGCATCCGGGTGAGCAGATTGACAACGCCACCCGCTGGAAGGTGATTACCGACGCCTCCGTGGAAGTGGGACCCGCGTTGTTCATTAGCCTGCTGATCATCACCCTGTCCTTTATTCCTATCTTTACCCTGGAAGGGCAGGAAGGTCGTCTGTTTGGCCCGCTGGCATTCACGAAAACGTACTCCATGGCGGGAGCGGCCGCACTGGCCATCATCGTCATTCCTATTCTGATGGGATTCTGGATCCGGGGGAAAATTCCTGCCGAGACAAGTAACCCCCTGAACCGGGTGCTGATCAAAGCGTATCATCCTTTGCTGCTGCGGGTCCTCCACTGGCCAAAAACAACCCTGCTGGTTGCGGCCTTGTCCATTTTCACGGTTATCTGGCCACTGAGTCAGGTGGGCGGTGAATTTCTGCCGAAGATTAACGAGGGCGATCTGCTGTATATGCCGTCGACCTTGCCTGGCGTCTCTCCGGCAGAAGCTGCAGCGCTCCTGCAGACAACAGACAAGTTAATCAAAAGCGTTCCTGAAGTGGCTTCTGTATTTGGCAAGACCGGTAAAGCAGAGACCGCAACGGATTCCGCGCCGCTCGAAATGGTGGAAACCACGATCCAGCTCAAACCTGAGGATCAGTGGCGTCCCGGCATGACAATTGACAAGATTATTGATGAACTCGACAGGACAGTCCGTTTACCGGGTCTGGCAAACCTCTGGGTGCCGCCTATCCGTAACCGTATTGATATGCTCTCAACCGGGATCAAAAGCCCGATAGGTATCAAAGTGTCCGGGACTGTTCTGTCCGATATCGACGCGACGGCGCAGAGTATCGAGGCGGTAGCCAAAACCGTGCCTGGCGTGGTGTCTGTCCTGGCTGAGCGACTTGAGGGCGGGCGCTACATCGATATCGATATCAACCGGGAGAAAGCCTCCCGCTACGGGATGACGGTAGGTGATGTCCAGCTGTTCGTCTCTTCAGCAATCGGAGGTGCTATGGTGGGTGAGACGGTTGAAGGGGTGGCCCGGTACCCTATTAACATTCGCTACCCGCAGGATTACCGGAACAGTCCGCAGGCGCTGAAACAGATGCCGATCCTGACCCCGATGAAGCAGCAGATCACGCTGGGCGATGTCGCGGATATTAACGTCGTTTCTGGACCAACCATGCTGAAAACCGAAAATGCCCGGCCAGCCAGCTGGATTTATGTTGATGCCCGCGGCAGGGACATGGTGTCGGTGGTTAACGACATTAAGACGGCCATCAGCGAGAAAGTGAAACTGAGACCGGGAACCAGTGTGGCATTCTCCGGACAGTTTGAACTGCTTGAGCATGCCAACAAGAAACTGAAGCTGATGGTGCCGATGACGGTGATGATCATTTTCATCCTGTTGTATCTGGCATTCCGCCGGGTTGACGAAGCCCTGCTGATCCTGATGAGCCTGCCGTTCGCCCTGGTTGGCGGAATATGGTTCCTGTACTGGCAGGGCTTCCATATGTCAGTGGCGACCGGAACCGGGTTTATCGCCCTGGCCGGGGTGGCAGCAGAGTTTGGCGTGGTCATGCTGATGTATCTGCGTCATGCCATTGAAGCGCACCCGGAATTGTCCCGTAAAGAGACGTTCACACCGGAAGGTCTTGATGAAGCCCTCTATCATGGTGCCGTACTGCGTGTCCGGCCGAAAGCCATGACCGTGGCGGTGATCATTGCGGGTCTGCTGCCAATACTCTGGGGAACCGGCGCAGGTTCAGAAGTCATGAGCCGTATTGCGGCACCCATGATTGGTGGGATGATCACGGCTCCGCTGCTGTCCCTGTTCATTATTCCTGCCGCCTACAAATTAATCTGGCTGCGCAGACATAAAAAAAGCGTGTCCTGAACCTGAAAGGGCACCCCCTGTGGGTGTCCTTCTTTACTGATTCACCCTGACGTCAGGGTTTATATCGATAATATACAGAGGTGAGTATGAAAAAAGTGGTTCTAATGGCGCTGGCTCTCGGCCTTTCACTACCCGCGATGGCGAGTGAAAAAGTGATTGATATGTACAAATCTGAAAACTGTGGCTGTTGTTCCCTGTGGGGCAAAGCGATGGAAAAAGACGGGTTCGAAGTACGAACTCACGTCATGAATGATCAGGCGCTGTCAGCCCTGAAAGAAAAGCATGCTGTTCCTGCAGGACTACGAAGTTGTCATACCGCGGTTGCCGGTAATTTGATCATTGAAGGCCATGTGCCTGCGACAACGATACATAAGGCAATGCAGTCTGGTTCGGGTATATACGGTCTCGCCACCCCCGGTATGCCAGCAGGAAGTCCTGGAATGGAGATGGGAGCCCGAAAAGAGGCTTACGATGTTATCGCATTCTCACCGGATGGAAGTAAAAAAGTCTTCCAGCGAATCGAATAGTCAGCGGAACGGCTGATAACGGGACGCCGGTAGCAGGCACTCCTGTGCCGGCGATATTCGTGGTAATCGCATCCATGACATACCCTGAAGACAGAAGATGCTTCGGTATGCATAAGGAGAGTTACTGTGAAAAATGACAATGCAGTGCAACACAACAACCAGACTGCTTCTGAGCAGACATTATCCCCGGACGAGGGCCACGTATTGCATAAGGTGAGAGATCCCGTGTGCGGGATGGTCATCCTGCCTGACAAGGCGCACAGCAGCATTCGATACCAGGACCATCAGCTTTATTTCTGCTCCGCCAGCTGTGAGAGCAAATTTAAAGCCCATCCCGATCATTATTTTACCGAAGATGCCAGTGAACATTCCCATCACCATCACCACGATCATCACGAAGTCAGCCCTGATCAGATAAAACAGCCTCACAACCAGGCGGAAAAAGAGAATTCTGAAGGTGTGTGGACATGTCCGATGCACCCGGAGATACGCCGCAGTGGTCCCGGAAGCTGTCCTGTCTGTGGAATGGCACTGGAGCCGCTCGTAGCTACGGCATCCACGGGGCCGAGTGATGAACTTCACGACATGACAAGACGCTTCTGGCTGGGGTTGTTGCTGGCGTTTCCGGTTCTGGTACTCGAAATGGGATCTCATCTGTTTCCCGACTTGAGGAATACAGTACCGCCACAGTACAACACATGGCTGCAGTTGCTTCTGGCCTCCCCTGTCGTGTTGTGGTGTGGCTGGCCATTCTTCGCCCGGGCCGGAATGTCGTTACGTAACCGCTCCCTGAATATGTTTACCCTTGTTGCAATGGGGACCGGCGTAGCCTGGGTTTACAGCGTCATTGCAACCGTCTTCCCCTCCTGGTTTCCTGCATCGTTCAGAAACATGGATGGCCTGGTGGCCGTTTATTTTGAAGCCGCAGCAGTTATTACGGTGCTTGTTCTGCTGGGACAGGTTCTTGAGCTGCGGGCACGGGAACAAACCTCAGGCGCCATTACTGCGCTTCTGAACCTTGCCCCCAAAACCGCCAGACGGCTGGATCATGACGGTCATGAAACGGATATTAATGCGGAAGATGTCCTGCCTGGCGATAAGCTCCGCATCAGACCTGGAGAGAGTATTCCGGTCGACGGTATCGTGATCGAAGGCAAAACAACCGTGGATGAATCGATGGTGACCGGGGAGTCTATGCCGGTTACCAAAACGAAGGGTGACCCTGTCATTGGGGGGACGATTAATCAGACAGGTAGTCTTATCATCCGTGCAGAGAAAGTCGGTGATGAAACGATGCTCTCACGAATTGTTCAGATGGTCGCTGATGCACAGCGTTCGCGTGCCCCCATCCAGAGAATGGCAGACAGCGTTTCAGGCTGGTTTGTTCCTCTGGTGATACTTATCGCGGTTGTTGCTTTCTTGATCTGGTCTGTCTGGGGGCCCGAGCCCAGGATGGCGCACGGTCTCATTGCGGCTGTGTCGGTCCTGATTATTGCCTGTCCCTGCGCGCTGGGACTGGCCACGCCGATGTCGATAATGGTGGGGGTGGGCAAAGGCGCCCAGGCCGGGGTGTTAATCAAGAATGCCGAAGCCCTTGAGCGTCTTGAAAAAGTGGACACGCTGGTTGTCGACAAAACAGGCACGCTCACGGAAGGTTCGCCTACGGTGACAGGGATTATCAGTCTCAGTCCGGGTGGGGAAATATCTCTTTTACGTGTAACAGCTGCAGTGGAAAAAGGTTCGCAGCATCCGTTGGGTATGGCTGTTGTCAGAGCCGCGCATGAAAAGGGGATCGTGATACCTGCCGTCAGTAATTTCAATGCCCCGTCGGGGAAAGGTGTCTCAGGCGATGTCGAAGGTCAACGGGTTGTTATTGGTAATGAACTGGCTATGCAGGAAAACAGTATCGTTATTGATAATCAAAAGGCCGTTGCGGATACGTTGCGGATGGAAGGCGCTACCGTTATCTATGTGGCCACAGACGGGAACCTTGCAGGCCTGATAGCTATCTCGGATCCCGTGAAAGCAACCACGCCGGATGCGCTTAAAGCTTTGCGTCAGGCGGGGATCCGCATTGTTATGCTCACCGGGGATAACCAGCTTACTGCTGAAGCAGTCGCACGGAAACTGGGAATAGATGAGGTTGAAGCCGGGATTCTGCCGGATGGCAAAAAAGCAGTGATAACCCGACTGAAAGAGTCTGGCCATGTGGTTGCGATGGCCGGAGACGGTGTGAATGATGCCCCGGCGCTGGCAGCGGCTGACGTGGGTATAGCCATGGGAACGGGTACAGATGTGGCAATAGAAAGTGCTGGCGTTACCCTTCTCAAAGGCGATTTGATGATACTCAACAGGGCCCGTCATCTGTCAGAGATCACCATGAAAAATATCCGGCAGAATCTGTTTTTTGCGTTTATCTACAATGCTCTTGGGGTGCCTGTAGCTGCAGGTCTGCTTTATCCTGTGTATGGAATACTGCTGTCGCCAGTTATTGCGGCGGCGGCCATGGCCCTTTCCTCCGTTAGCGTCATTGCAAATGCGTTGCGTCTGAAAAGTGTCAGGCTCGGGAAATAACACTGAGTGAAGGGGCTGTTACGAACAGAAGGAGTCCGGTATGAAAAGTACAACCTATGCGCTTATTGCTGTCGCCGCGATTGCGGCATTTGCTCTCCTGCGCGAACACTGGTCACATGTGGCAGGCTACTGGCCATATCTGTTACTGCTGCTTTGTCCGCTCATGCATCTTTTCCACGGTCACGGGGGGCATGGAGATCATCAACATCACGGAAGTGAAAACGATAAAAAAAATTAATCCGGCAGACGGGACCGCGTCGCGGTCCCGTTATCAGTCCAGGTATCGTTCGTAGTCTCTGGCATGCGCAAAGGCATGATGTTCGAGTTTGTTATCAGCGGGTGCCGCCGTCCGGAACGCCAGTGAGTTAACAGGATTGTTATTGATGACCAGCTCGTAATGCAGATGAGGACCGGATGAACGTCCGCTGTTACCGGATAACGCAATAGCGTCTCCCCGGGTAACCCTGGCCCCTTTAGTAACGAGTATTTTATTGAGGTGGAGATAGCGAGTTTTAACACCGGCTTTTCCCGTTACTTCAACAAAATATCCCATGGTACTGTTGTATTCGGCCCGGGTGATTTTTCCGTCGATGACGCTGACTATTTTCGTGTTCATGGGCATGGAATAATCAATGCCATTATGGGGACTCACTTTTCCCGATACCGGGTTAAGTCTTGCAGGATTGAAAGGCGAACTGAGTCTTGCTGTGGCCGGTAACGGATAATCGAGACTGCCTTTCCCGGAAGTATCGGAAAGGTTATAGAACTTTTTATCTGATATACGATACGCCGTGTAATTAAATGAACCGGACGTAAATTTATAGGCCACGACACGTGATTTTCCCGCTTTCTTTTGCAGTACGAGTTTTAATGATTCATTTTTTTTCAAATGCCGCAGATTAAACCGGGAAGGCAAGGAGCGCTGAAGAGTAGCGATCTCGTTCGATTCCAGCCCCGAGCGGGTGGCTGAAAGGTAGGCATTTTCTTTTACGACATCGGTAGAATACATTTACTGGAATTCGCCGTTAGCATGAACACTGCGGCGTATGCTAGGGGTTTTCAGGAGGCGTGTCATCTGTCAGTTAATCGGGAGCACCGTTGATGGTCGTCATTTTTGTAACATATCTTGTTTCCCGTTTGCTCCGGAAGCTCTGGGAACTGTATGACCAGCCCGACGGTGATGATTAACGGGACTGAAACAGGTTACGGCAGAGCAATATGGGGCTCATGTCCTGCTACGTAACCCGTCAGTAAAGCCCTGCTGCGCACCTGACGCTAAGCACTAACCCGCCTGCAGTTACCTGGTCGAATACAGCCTGCGAAGCTTTCTTGCCTGCGTCTGATGTGCTTCCGCACCGGCATTATTGACCTGCTCATGCACGAGAGCGGCTTTTTCTCCGGCATTCAGTTCGTTAAAAGAAGAAGACGAGGTCTTTGAATTTGCATCACTGCCGGACAGCATTTTTTTATGTTCCTCAATCATTTTCTGATGCGCATAGGACGCGCTGTTGTTCATAAATGAATGAGCAACAATGGCCCTTTCATGTTCATTCATTTCAGAGAATGAGGGCGTGTTGTTTTTATTAACCCTGTCCGGTAAGTTTTCATGCGTCGAGGAATTCACATGACTGACGGCTGAGGCATTATTAACAAATCGATGTGCTTCATGGGCAATATCACTGGACTGAGCAAAAGCTGCCCCACAAAATAAAGCTGTAAACGCAGTGGTCGTGATTAATATATTCATGTGTAATTACCTTCTGAGGTACATAAAAGATGTCCTTATGATCATATATAAAAATAATCAACCTGTGGGGAAGATGACGTAAATGTAATACAGCTATGTACATTACACGATTGTAATGAATTTGTTTCTTAAGGTGTGCTAGATTCATTTCATTGTAAGTGGATGAACCAGTAATTTAATTTAAATCGGTTCTCGAATTCTGTCAGTAACCATACTTTAAATAAGGGAATGCGCATGCTGTTGAAAACGTCTCGACGAACTTTCCTGAAGGGGTTAACCCTCTCTGGCGTAGCCGGAAGTCTTGGCGTATGGAGTTTCAATGCGCGTTCCAGTCTGAGCCTGCCAGTTGCCGCATCCCTGCAGGGTACTCAGTTTGACCTGACCATTGGTGAAACGGCCGTCAATATCACGGGCAGTGAGCGTCAGGCCAAAACAATCAATGGAGGCCTGCCGGGGCCCGTTCTTCGCTGGAAAGAAGGTGACACCATTACCCTGAAGGTCAAAAACCGTCTTAATGAACAGACGTCCATTCACTGGCACGGCATTATTCTTCCGGCCAATATGGATGGTGTTCCGGGGCTGAGTTTTATGGGCATAGAGCCTGATGATACCTACGTTTACACCTTTAAGGTTAAGCAGAACGGGACTTACTGGTACCACAGCCATTCCGGTCTGCAGGAACAGGAGGGGGTATACGGTGCCATTATCATCGATGCCAGGGAGCCAGAACCGTTTGCTTACGATCGTGAGCATGTGGTCATGTTGTCTGACTGGACCGATGAAAATCCTCACAGCCTGCTGAAAAAATTAAAAAAACAGTCGGATTACTACAATTTCAATAAACCAACCGTTGGCTCTTTTTTCCGCGACGTGAATACCAGGGGGCTGTCAGCCACCATTGCCGATCGGAAAATGTGGGCTGAAATGAAAATGAATCCGACTGACCTCGCGGATGTCAGTGGCTACACCTACACCTATCTCATGAACGGGCAGGCCCCGCTGAAAAACTGGACCGGACTGTTCCGTCCCGGTGAAAAGATACGCTTACGGTTTATCAACGGCTCGGCAATGACCTATTTCGATATCCGTATCCCCGGGCTGAAAATGACGGTCGTGGCTGCAGATGGCCAGTATGTAAACCCGGTTACCGTTGACGAATTCAGGATTGCCGTTGCCGAAACCTATGATGTCATTGTGGAGCCTCAGGGTGAGGCCTATACCATCTTCGCACAATCCATGGACAGGACCGGTTACGCTCGAGGGACACTGGCCACGAGAGAGGGGTTAAGTGCTGCCGTTCCCCCCCTCGATCCCCGTCCTCTGTTGACCATGGAAGATATGGGTATGGGGGGAATGGGACATGATATGGCAGGAATGGACCACAGCCAGATGGGAGGCATGGATAACAGCGGAGAGATGATGTCTATGGACGGTGCTGACCTTCCGGATAGCGGGACATCCTCCGCGCCCATGGATCACAGCAGCATGGCCGGTATGGATCATTCCCGGATGGCCGGAATGCCGGGTATGCAAAGTCATCCTGCGTCAGAAACGGATAACCCACTGGTTGATATGCAGGCGATGAGCGTCTCTCCGAAATTAAATGATCCGGGTATTGGTCTTCGAAATAACGGAAGAAAGGTTCTCACGTACGCGGATTTGAAAAGCCGCTTTGAGGATCCTGACGGACGTGAACCTGGCCGTACCATAGAACTGCATTTAACCGGCCACATGGAAAAGTTTGCCTGGTCATTTAACGGAATCAAGTTTTCAGATGCCGCACCGGTGCTGCTGAAATACGGTGAGCGGCTCAGGATCACGCTGATCAACGATACCATGATGACTCACCCCATTCACCTGCATGGTATGTGGAGCGATCTGGAAGATGAAAACGGTAATTTCATGGTTCGTAAACACACAATAGATGTTCCCCCTGGTACAAAACGCAGTTACAGAGTGACAGCAGATGCGCTTGGCCGCTGGGCGTATCACTGCCATTTGCTCTATCACATGGAAATGGGAATGTTTCGTGAAGTCCGGGTGGAGGAATGATGCGAATGAAGAGAAATTTGAAGGCCATACCTGTTCTGGTCGCCGGTTTGTTTACCTCACAGCTTTCTATTGCGGCGGGCTCCGTCTCTGCAGATCCCCACGCCGGGCACGACATGTCTGCCATGCAGATGCCAGCAGATGAGAATTTCACTGAGATGACGTCAATGGAGCCCATTGTAACTAAGAGCAGAACGCCAATTCCGCCTGTTACCGATGCCGACCGGAAGGCTGCATTCGGCAATTTACAGGGGCATGCGATTCACGACAGTGCGATTAATTATCTGGTTCTGCTGGATCAACTGGAATGGCAACGGTCGGATAACACCAACAATTTCAGCTGGAGTGTTAACAGCTGGATTGGAGGCGACACAGATCGGATTTGGCTAAAGAGTGAAGGTGAACGAAGCAATGGGGAAACGGAGGCGGCTGAAGCGCAGTTACTCTGGGGACATGCGGTTGGCCCATGGTGGGATTTGGTTGCGGGTGTCAGGCAGGATTTCAGACCTGCTTCTGCCCGGACCTGGGCTGCTGTCGGTTTTCAGGGGCTGGCACTCTATAATTTTGAGTCTGAAATTACGGGTTTTGTCAGTAATGGCGGAAAAGCAGCCCTTCGTCTGGGAGGAGAATACGACGTTTTACTGACTAACCGGCTCATACTCCAGCCATCCTATGAGGTGAATTTCTACAGTCAGGATGATGAATCGCGGGGTCGCGGCAGGGGACTGACTGACACAGAGCTGGGGCTCCGGCTGCGCTATGAAATACGCCGTGAGTTTGCACCCTATATAGGCGTTTCCTGGAATCAACTTTACGGGAAAACATCCGATATGGCGAAAAGAGAAGGTGAGAAAGACCATCAGGTAGTATTCCTGGCGGGAGCCAGAATCTGGTTTTAACGCACTGATATAAAACATTCAACTAAACAGGTAAATAAAATGTCGATTTTAAATAAAGCCATTCTTACAGGTGGCCTCGTTATGGGCGTTGCTTTCTCTGCTATGGCCCATCCGGAATTAAAAAGCTCTGTGCCACAGGCTGATTCAGCCGTAGCGGCCCCGGAAAAGATTCAGCTTAATTTCTCGGAAAATCTGACCGTGAAATTCTCAGGTGCAAAATTAACGATGACGGGTATGAAAGGCATGTCATCACATTCTCCGATGCCGGTCGCGGCAAAAGTGGCGCCAGGCGCTGACCCTAAATCGATGGTCATTATTCCGCGAGAGCCTTTACCCGCTGGCACTTATCGTGTTGACTGGCGCGCGGTTTCTTCAGATACGCACCCTATTACCGGTAATTACACCTTTACAGTGAAGTAATATTATGAACGACCTGATTATGATTGTTATTCGTTTTCTTCTTTATCTGGATTTGATGGTAATATTTGGATTGCCATTTTTTCAGATATATGGAATAAGCGGTGTCAGACATGAAACCTATAACCTGACTAATTTCAGGTCGTTTATAACCTTTGCTGTTGTTACAGGCATCATTCTTACTGGCATTAATATGCTCCTGGTATCTAATGCCATGAGTGGAGTAACTGACCTCAGAGAATTATCCATCCATGTTATCGAGATGGTGATAGAAGAAACTGATGTGGGTATTAGCTGGATTGTCAGGCTCTGTGCCCTGTTTACCACACTCGGTGCTTTGTTCCTTTACACTAATAAGAGAGTATTGTCCTGCCTGCTGATGACGATGAGTGGGGGCGTGGCGCTGGCTACACTTGCCTGGGGAGGACACGCCGTTATGCATGACGGTCTGCATTACTATCTCCATTTACTGAGCGATCTGACCCATCTCGGCGCTGCAGGTGCCTGGACAGGTGCTCTGGTTGCATTTGCTATCCTGCTGATGCGCAGAAACGAGCATAATGCACAGAGCGTCATTGTGATATCTGACTCCCTGGCAAAATTTGCCACGGCAGGAACGGTGATTGTTGTAGCCCTGATCCTGAGTGCGCTGGTCAACTATCTGTATATTGCTGAGGGTAACTTAACTCCCTTATTCAACAGTTCCTGGGGGAGGATATTGCTTGCCAAGACGGCTCTGTTTGTTCTGATGCTTCTTCTGGCTGCAGCAAACCGGTTTCACCTGGGTCCCCGGCTTGAAGTTATGGTCAGGGAAGGGAATTATGATCGCAGCGTTGCCCTGATGCGAAACAGCATCCTGACAGAATTCGTTGTTGCGATTATCATTCTGGGCGCCGTAGCGTGGCTCGGAATGCTTGCTCCGTCTCAGGTCAGCTAGGGGACATCCAAAGCTCATGCGTGAGATTTTTACTTTCATATCAGCGAGTTGACCATGCAGCGTATTTTAATCGTTGAAGACGAACAAAAAACAGGTCGTTACCTGCAGCAGGGACTGGTTGAGGAAGGCTATCAGGCCGATCTCTTTAATAATGGCCGCGATGGTCTCGGGGCCGCGTCGAAGGGACAGTATGATTTGATAATACTGGACGTGATGCTGCCTTTCCTCGACGGGTGGCAAATCATCAGCGCACTGAGGGAGTCCGGGCACGAAGAACCGGTCCTGTTTTTAACCGCAAAGGACAACGTGCGGGACAAAGTGAAAGGACTGGAGCTTGGCGCAGATGACTACCTGATTAAGCCCTTTGATTTTACGGAGCTGGTTGCACGTGTAAGAACCCTGCTGCGCCGGGCACGCTCGCAGGCCGCAACAGTCTGCACCATCGCCGATATGACCGTTGATATGGTGCGCCGGACCGTGATCCGTTCGGGGAAGAAGATCCATCTCACCGGTAAAGAATACGTTCTGCTTGAGTTGCTGCTGCAACGCACCGGAGAAGTGTTACCCAGGAGTCTTATCTCGTCCCTGGTCTGGAACATGAATTTTGACAGTGATACGAATGTGATTGATGTCGCCGTGAGACGTCTGAGAAGTAAAATTGATGATGACTTTGAGCCAAAACTGATCCATACCGTTCGCGGTGCCGGATATGTCCTGGAGATCAGAGAAGAGTGAGGTTCAAAATTTCCCTGACCACACGCCTGAGCCTGATTTTTTCTGCGGTGATGCTTACGGTATGGTGGTTATCAAGTTTTATCCTGATTAGCACCCTTAATGGCTATTTCGATAATCAGGACCGCGATTTTCTGACAGGTAAACTTCAGCTCACCGAAGAGTTTCTTAAAACAGAGACGTTCCGGAACAAAACGGATATTAAGTCATTATCAGAAAAAATAAACGATGCGATGGTAGGGCACAATGGTTTATTCATTTCTATAAAAAACATGGAAAATGAAAAAATTGTTGAACTCTATGCCAAAAATTCTGTTGTTCCAGCGGTCCTGCTTAATAAGTCGGGTGATATTCTCGACTATATGATCCAGACGGAAGAAAATAACACCGTGTACCGCAGTATCTCGCGGCGGGTTGCCATGACGCCGGAACAGGGTAAAAGCAAACATGTCATCATTACGGTTGCCACGGATACTGGGTATCACACCCTGTTTATGGACAAACTCAGTACCTGGCTGTTCTGGTTCAATATCGGTCTGGTCTTTATTTCTGTTTTTCTGGGCTGGCTGACCACACGTATTGGTCTGAAACCGTTACGGGAAATGACCAGTCTGGCTTCCTCCATGACTGTACACAGCCTGGATCAGCGTCTAAATCCCGATCTGGCTCCGCCGGAAATCTCTGAGACCATGCAGGAGTTCAATAATATGTTTGATCGCCTGGAGGGGGCATTCCGGAAACTGTCAGATTTCTCGTCTGACATCGCGCATGAGCTGCGCACACCAGTCAGTAATCTGATGATGCAGACGCAGTTTGCACTGGCTAAGGAAAGGGATGTTTCGCATTACCGCGAAATTTTATTCGCTAACCTGGAAGAACTGAAAAGGTTGTCACGAATGACCAGTGACATGCTTTTTCTGGCACGTTCAGAGCATGGTCTGCTGCGGCTGGATAAACATGATGTGGATCTGGCAGCCGAACTGAATGAATTACGTGAGTTGTTCGAGCCCCTGGCAGACGAAACAGGAAAGACAATCACGGTTGAAGGAGAGGGCGTTGTTGCCGGAGACAGCGATATGCTCCGACGTGCTTTCAGTAACCTGCTTTCCAATGCAATCAAGTATTCTCCCGATAACACCTGTACAGCGATACACCTTGAGCGTGACAGTGACTGTGTGAACGTGATGATTACGAATACGATGTCCGGCCAGGTTCCCGCTAATCTGGAACGTTTGTTTGACCGGTTCTATCGCGCAGACTCATCAAGGTTCTACAACACGGAAGGCGCGGGGCTGGGATTATCAATTACAAGGTCGATCATTCATGCTCACGGCGGCGAGCTGTCAGCAGAACAGCAGGGGCGGGAAATTGTGTTCAGTGTGCGTCTGTTAATGGATTAATACCGTTATTCAGGAGAAACCCGGAAGGTGACAAAAATGTCATCGTTCAGTCACGCGATAAACAGAGGCGGTTTTTTATAATCAGCCATAAATCAGGACAGCGTGATAATTCAATCGCCCGGTTCCTGGCGTGATGATCAACCAGCCCTGAGATCAAATGCTTTCTCTGTTATAAGCATTGATTGTTCGGGTATGAAAACACCGGAGACCCAACCATGAAAAAGATTCTCGTATCATTTGTTGCCATTATGGCTGTCGCTTCATCCGCCATGGCTGCAGAGACAATGAACATGCATGACCAGGTAAATAATGCACAGGCTCCTGCCCATCAGATGCAGTCATCTGCTGAAAAAAGCGCAGTTCAGGGAGACAGCATGACAATGATGGATATGAGCAGTCACGATCAGGCCGCAATGTCCCATGACATGATGCAAAACGGCAATTCTGCTGCCCATCAGGACATGGCTGAAATGCATAACAAAATGATGAAATCCAAGCCAGCAGCTTCTAACGAAACAGCAAAATCATTTTCCGAAATGAACGAGCATGAGAAAGCCGCTGTTATGCATGAGAAGGCGAATAATGGTCAATCTTCCGTTATTCATCAGCAGCAGGCTGAAAAGCATCGCAGCCAGATCACGCAGAATTAACCCGCAGCTCCACTTGTCAGACCCTCATTTAACGCCGAAGTCACTGGCTTACGCTCCCAATCGGGAGCGTTTTTTTAAACCAAATGAAAGATTATGTCTGTGTATGATTAATCGTAGTCTGCGGCCTGTTATGAACTAAATAAACGACGGACTAAATTTAACATAAGATAGATTGCGCGAACTAAGTATTTAATTTGATTGTTATTTTACACATTCAGTTATATCCATGGTTCATGCCGCGCCGTATCCTGAGACTGACTGAGAATACGTATGATCGTAACCACCGAATGTGATGACACAAAATAGATCATGTGCTGTTCCACCGGCAGCGAGCAGATATCTTCTCCCAGCTCTGCGCGATGCGTGCCGATGTCATGCATGGCCAGCACATCAAACACTGCGGCTATACGCCCGATATACGCATCCGCCTGAACAACCCCGAACTGTCTGAAGCTGTAGTCCCAGATAGCCTCCAGATCTTCTTCTGCTTTTGGTGTCAGCTCAATCTCTTTCATTTGCCATCCTGGCCCTGACATTATTCAGGAATGCATCCTTGTTCCATGGTTTCGCCTCGCCGCTGCTGATGCCTTCGGCCAGCAGATCGCGCAGTTCCTGAAGGCGTGATTCAGCTTGCTTCTCGCGCAGCAGCCGCAGCGCGTCACGCATGACTTCGCTCTGGGTTCGGTAATCACCGGCCTTAACCAGGGAATCGATAAATTCACGCAGCTCATCACCCACGTCCACCGTCATTGTACGGGCCATAACCCCTCCGTTTCATTATGTAAGATTTGTTCTTACATAAGTATATCATTTTAGCATCAGGCTTCCATGGTCAGTGATCGAGACTATGGGCTGCATTTATGAGATCAACAGGGATGCGAAATCAGATAGATATCTAATAGAATGCTGAGTTGTAGCCTTAAGCGAGAACTGGAAATGAAATTAACAGAAAATCGGGTGGATACACTCATCGATACCCTGAACGACCTGATCTGTGATGAGCAAAGTATTACTCGCGAACAGCGAGAAAATTTAATTAAAACGGTTGCCACATTGGGTGGGCTTAAGGAGCGACTACGACTCATTTCTGCGGAGAAAGAAGCCAGACAGATCGCCAAAAACGAGAAGGTAAAGAAACCGCGCGAACCGGACCTGGTGTTTCCCCGTACTGGAAAGCCGTGGCTATCAGAGGACCTCGATGTTATCCATTCCATTATCGACGATATACCTGATGACAGAATTGATGATCACATCCTGTGGCTTTCAAAACAGCAAGGGCGCACTCCCTATGCTGTCGCACTGAAGATTGTTGGTGTAGGTAGAATGGATGATGAGTGGGCGAAAGCCTGGAAACCCGCGGCAAAATCGCTTCGAGAAGATTATGCAAAGCTTCATCCTGCTCCCTCTTCGGATATCAGCCAGGAATAATAGGTTTAGGTTGAGATGTATATGAAGTTATTTTGCAGCAGCATGTTTTATAATTATAAAAAACTGCTCCTGCAAACTATGGTAAAATAATAAACAATTACACTCCTTAATCTAAATATATCAATATTTTTGCCGATATATATAGTAAGTAAGGGAGTGTCATGAACGATTTTCATATTTTAAGTATCTGTATTCAGAATAAGGATGTGGCAGGCGCAATGCGCGTGCTGCGTGATAAATCAGAATTTGCGGTGCGCAAGATTCTGGAGAAACTCAGAGTCAGGATCACAACGCAAACCGGCAGGGCATTCTGGCATTATGTTCAGGGCTGGCTGTTAACCGCGTGTCGCCAGGGGAATATACAGCATGAATCATTCATTACCCGACGTTCTTCCCACTATCCGGAACGCCAGCCAGCTCAGTCCCGCTGCACTCGATATGGTCAAACTTCTCGCACTTCTGGCCATGATTATCGACCACACCAATACGGTGTTTCTGTCGTCAGCCTTGCCGGTGATGTATGCGCTTGGCCGGATGGCCTTCCCCCTGTTCACGCTTATATGGGCGATGAACGTACAGCGCACCCCGGAGCGACTGCAGAAGAGAGCCAATCGTCTGTGGATCTGGGCAGTCATAACGCAGCCGGTGTTCAGCCTGGCCTTCCAGAATCAACAGCCCTGGTGGGCCCTGAACATTCTGTTCGTGTTTGCAGGCGTCACGCAGCTGCTTGCCCTGCAGTACCGGCACGGCCGGAAAGGAATGCTTGCCGGGTATCTGCTCCTGGCCCTTATGATTTGGCCCCTGCAGCCGGCAAGTTACGGACTGGCAGGAATAACGCTGGCCATCAGTATGGCAACGGTTTCTGGCAGCGATACACCCGGAGTGCAGCGGCTGGCAGCCATCACTGCCGTGCTGTCACTGATTTGTTTAAACGGGTTATCGCATCTCCTGGATATGCCCGCAGAAACATTATTACTGGCCACGCTGCCTACTCTGGCATTCCCCCTGGCAGTGGTTTCATTCTGCAGGCAAATATGTCCGGAGGGCCGTAGGCGTTTCATGCCGCGTAATTTCTTTTATTATGCTTACGCCGGCCACCTGGGGATCATTGGTCTGGTACAGACTACTTTTGGCTGACTTAGGATGACGTGATGGCTATCAGTGAGAAAGAGCTTCTTGAGGCAGGTTTCAGTAACCGTGATGTGGATACTTTACTGGAGCGGCTTTCAGCAACCGGTGGCACTATGCAGGGCTTCATTGCAGCACTTTCACGACGCTTCCGGGTATCGGTATGGATCACGGTCGCGCTCGCTCTGATTATGCTGGTCATTCTCATCGCCGGCAGCCGGACACATATCCTGTCTGGCGGCATGAGTTCCCTCGTTGTCCTGACCATTGCCTGGTTGACCTTTCCACCGGCTCTTGGCTGGAAAGCATTCCGCCTGCAGAAGCATGCCCGGGGCAGGTTTCAGCAAAGTGATAGCCCGTAACCACCTGACAGATTATCGGTCGGGCTTAACTGGTTATTGGCGCAGGGCATGTTAAACTTCCCGCAGGGAAAAGGAGAGAAGCATGAACCATGAAAGTGATCTGATGAACCACGGCTTCAGTGAAGAGGACATTGTCCGGCTGCGGGCCAGTTCAGCTAAGACGGGTACGGAGATGGATACCCTGCTGAACGATCTGGCAAACCGTTTTAAGGCCCTGATATGGGTGTTGTCAGTCATGTTACTGATTTTTGTGGCCACACTTTTGGCTGGCTCGAGGATGCATACCATTTCCTTCGGCGTGGCTATTCTTGTTCTTGGCACTCTGTTTACGATTACCATGCCTTTGAAGCTGGCCTATAAATCATGGCATTACCGCCGGAAAAATCTCATTTCCCGGAGTCATCAGAAGTGATCAGATCGAAAACAACCTTAGCCTTTACCCCCCATCCCACAATTTTCATTGTCAGTTTACCCCGGGACATGGTGTCGATTTTCCGGTAAAAATCGGTGCTGATATAGTTAAACAGACGCCATGTCCCAGGTCTGGCCATTAATCCATAGACACTGTAGATATTGCCTGCAAGCGCGATCCCGTTGTATATCCCTAACCCTGTTGATCGTTCAAATCCCATGAATTTAGCGATGTTCATGGCACCATCACCAAACATACCCTGCGTGTCAGGTTCATTCAGGAACTGACGACCAACTTCACGGGTTATCGTGTTGGCCGAGTCGACAATCAGAATAGCCCCGGCAAGAACGCCTACGGGGGTCATTGAGGAAGTCAGCACGAAGCCAAATACGCCCTGCATACCTGCCAGCACCACTTTAATTCCTGAGATGACATAACCGACCATCCGGTCTTCATCCCTGACGTATTTGATCTGGGCATATAGTTTCGCATAACCGGTCTGGAGCTGCCGGCTCTGCTCAAGCAGACTGCTGTTTTCTGCCTGCAGGTTACGCAGGCAGGTCATGCACTCTTCGTCAGACTTTGCCCGCCGGGCACGCTCAAATTCGCCATTAATGACAGATTTAATTTCATCGATGAATTTGAGACGCGTCAATCCATCCCCCAGATGTCGGGCGCCAACAATATTAGCGGTATTGACGAGTTTGCGGGCCTCCAGATTAATCATGGTTTCTGCCCAGAGTCGTGCCTGGCTTTTGTTTCCCGGAAGAATTATATCCATTTTACTCATCCTGATTGAAAATCACCCGTTAAAGCTTATCGCGCTCCCGGATTTAGGCAACCCTGCTTTAAAGGGTAAAATAATAGTCTGATGCTGTCAGTAAACCTTCGCCCATGATGGCCAGCCTGTGTAGTCCAGGGTTCATGGAACATGTATGCCGCGAAGCGGCATGGAGACGCCAGCCGGAGCTGAACCGGGTGATTCTGGTGAGGGGCGTCGTAACCGGCATCAGCCGTTACGGATTGATAGGTTCTGCCAATCCCATCCCTTTCCCTGCAAAGCTATACCCGCTTAAAGCTTTCCGATTGCTAATGTGCGCGGTCGGAGTGAGTCCGTCAAGGCCGATGGCCGCTGACGGGCTGTATCTCCGCGTTAGCGCCGTCAGGCGCTTACGAGCGTGTATGAAGTGATTACCGCGACTTAACTACAGCTACTCTTGATACTAGTTACAACATCCCTCTTAAAGCGAGGGTGTTCCGGCCCTTTGGGCCGGGGCGGCGTCGGTTTAGCAGGGGTCAGGTATGTATGCGGCGCCCGGTTCTGGCGAGAACGGTGCCCGGCGCTTGCGACGGGAGGTACTTTTTATTTCCTTCTGAGCGCGCGGCCGTGAGGCCGCTGCATGCGAAGGCATTTTTCGTTATCCACAGAGTGACTGCAGACAAAGATCTACTCTGGAATGAAATGAACAGAGAGATAAAAACGGTGAAGTAAGACTGTTTTGCGGAATGTCTTTTATTCGTTTCCGGGTTACTTCACTTACTCGTTTGCGGATTTCTGTGTAAAAAAACGAGACAGTGGCCACTGCGGGCCATAACGACACGCAGTACGTCATGGTGACCGGAATGAGAACGGAGTGAAGGTTGAAAAATGAGCAGAGTGGCCGAAAAAATCCAGCACGAAAAGCCCCGGTGAGGGGCCTTTAAACAGGAAGACTGTTGTGTCGTCTGTGGCTAGTCCGGTGGAGAAAGCGCCAGATCCAGCTGGTAAAGATGCTGGATGGCCAGCGCCTTCAGGCGCTCAGATGTGCACCAGTACGCTTCATCAGGCGGCAGGGTGCGATAAATCCATTCAGACATTGCATGGAGTCGTTCATCTGCCGGCAGCTTAATCAGATTGTTGGCACGTTTACGCTCCGCGCCTTTTTTGCGGCGGTAAACGAGTGCCTCCTGACGCTTACGGCCAGACCAGCATTTCCGCGCAGAGTGGGCCTGAACATCATCATGTTCGCTCATCACTCCTTCCCGGATCAGCTGCTCACGCTCGGCGCTCTGACGGAGCTTCTTCTCCTGCTCTTTAAACAGCTTGTCCATATCGACGCCCAGCATCTGGAATCCCACGGGGGTTATATAGACATACGTTGGCAACCAGGTGCGGGATTCACGATCCCAGGCGCGTTCTTCTGCGAGGCCCAGAACGCCAAACCGTACCTGTTCCTCAATAAGCCGTGAAAGGCGTGACACCGTCACCTCCGTTTCAGGAATGACATTGCCTTTTGCGTCCTTTGCACTGAGTTCTTTTGCAAGACGGGAGATACACATGCCGACGGTATGCTTGCCGGCATCACAGAAGCTGATGAGCACTGGCCAGAGCGCATCGAGCAGGCGCTGACGTTCCGGACGGAAGCCATATTTACGTCCCGCCTTACGGCGGCCGGCGACATAGAGAGGGTGACGAGAAACATGCATGCGCAGGCTGACCTGCCCGGTTTCTTTGTCTTTTTTCACCAGGCGATTGTAGGCATGACCGAGCTGTCCGGAGAGCTTTTTATAATGCTCCGGGCGATACCAGGCCGGGTTCTCACATTTGGCTTTTGTGGAATGCTCACCGCGTTTGCGGCGGGTCAATTTTTTGACCGGTGCAATGAGGAAATTACCCTGAGTGCCGGCATCGACATCCTGGCAGAAACAGGTTAGCTCATCTTTCGGTAGATCTGACCAGTGAACAGAAATCTGATTGTCATTCACGGCGGCCTGTTCTTATGGCGGCCGGGTGTTGTGTTATGTGGTGCATGCGTTATAATCCTTCACAGGCCACGCGCCTGCTTTTGGACCCCCTGATATCTGTGTCTTCCGCCAAGATGATGACAGATGTCGGGGGGTTTGTGCATTCAGGCTCCGGGAAATCCCGTTACCTGCTCCTGAACGTTTTACTGGACACGTCCTGTCCCTGTCTGTTTCCGGAAGTCCGCATTTCTTCCGTAAAACCATCTTTTGCCACCCGCCTGCCTCACCACAAAGCAGTCAAACCGTCAGTTTGAGTTAGGACACAAAAGTAATCTGAATCAACAATCTGTCCCACCACAAGACGATCGCTGACGATCCGAATACTACCTTCTCATCAGTAACTTTTCCAGATGTTAGACCAGATAACAATCCATAGTTTTCATGCTAATTGTCCGGATGAGACTGCTAGCAAGCATCGCACGCAGTAAATTCAGGGCGTTGGGTTTGATTTGGTAGGCCAGAGCAAGGAAAATAATTTAGAGGAAGAGCTTTACCTAATAGTTGCAAGTTGACTCTTTCGTATGTTCACTGCACTTAAAAAACCGTATAGCTTTTGCTATACAGAATCCATATGATATGCTTGTAAAGCAATCGCTATACAAGGAGCGCACTCATGAAATCAGATGTTCAGCTCAACCTTAGAGCTAAAGAATCTCAAAGAGCACTTATTGATGCTGCAGCAGAGATTCTCCATAAATCACGCACGGACTTCATCCTGGAAATGGCATGTCAGGCTGCGGAGAATGTGATCCTCGATCGTCGCGTATTTAATTTTAACGATGAGCAGTATGCAGAGTTTATCGATATGCTCGATGCACCGGTTTCGGATGAGGCGGCTATTGATAAACTTCTGGCAAGGAAACCTCAGTGGGACGTGTAACAGCACCAGAACCATTATCCAGCTCCCATCAACTAGCAGAGTTCGTCAGTGGTGAGGCAGTACTTGATGACTGGCTTAAACAGAGGGGATTAAAAAACCAAGCTCTTGGTGCAGCACGAACGTTCGTCGTTTGTAAAAGAGACACTAAACAGGTTGTCGGTTTTTACTCTCTGGCCACCGGCAGCGTTAACCACGTGGAAGCAATGGGAAGCCTCAGGCGCAATATGCCAGATCCAATTCCCGTAATCATACTTGCTCGCCTGGCAGTTGATGTTTCATACCGTGGCCAAGGGCTCGGGGCCGATTTACTGCATGATGCAGTTCTGCGCTGTTACCGTGTAGCTGAGAATATTGGAGTCCGTGCGATTATGGTTCATGCACTGACTGAAGAAGCCAAAAACTTTTATCTTCACCATGGCTTTAAGGCATCACAAACTCAGGAACGGACATTGTTTTTAAAGTTACCACAGTGAGGTTTGAGGAAGAAAGGGGCTTGTTCGATATTTAAGATATTGATTTATAATGATTTTACCATTGAATTTAACATAATCTTTGTTATGCGAACCGGCTTTGTAACTGCAATATTCTGATGTCACTTTTAACCCATTTAGTGATGTCACTTTTTCTGGCATAAAGGATCCAATCCTCAGGCCATGGAGACATCAGGATGCTTGTGACCATGTCAGATAAAGAACTCAGCCGGATCAACGTCATTCAGTCAGTTGTTGATAAACGCATGCGCCGTCGTGATGCTGCTCATCAGCTTGCTCTGACCGAACGTCAGACACAGCGGTTAATGAACCGTTTTCGTGAGTCTGGTGCCGCAGGTCTGGCAAACCTTCGGCGTGGACACCCCGGTAATCACAGGCTTCCTGAGTCACTGAAGCTGCGTGTACTTTCTTTACTTCACGATAACTACAGCGACTTTGGACCAACGCTTGCCGCAGGAAAATTGCGCGAACGCCATAACATCACGGTGTCTGTTGAAACGCTCAGAAAATGGATGACGGCTGAGGACTCTGGGTCCCATACTCACGTCGCAGGCCACGTGTTCATCAACCCAGATACCGGCGTGACTGCCTCGGAGAACTTGTTCAGATCGATGGTTCCCCGCATGACTGGTTTGAAGGACGTGCCCCTAAATGCTGCCTGCTCGTCTTTATTGATGACGCGACTGGTCGCCTGATGCACCTTCGCTTTGGTGAGACTGAATCAGCCTTTGATTACATGATGGCCACCCGCGAGTATCTCGAGCAACACGGCAAGCCCCTTGCGTTCTACAGCGACAAGCACGGCATTTTCAGGGTCAATAATGGTGGTTCAACCACAACCGGTGTTACCCAGTTTGGCCGCGTGCTTTCTGAACTGGGGATCGAACTGATTTGTGCCAATAGTCCGCAGGCTAAAGGCCGCGTAGAGCGAGCAAATCAGACACTTCAGGATCGGCTTATCAAGGATATGTGTCTCGAGGGAATCAGCAGTATTGAAGCAGCCAACGCCTGGCTGGATACCTTCATTGCCGACTTCAATCGTCGCTTCGCAAGACCAGCAAAATACCCCAAAGATCTGCACCGAACCGTGGCTGAAAGCAACGAAGAGCTGGATGATATCTTTGCCTGGCAGGAACTGCGTAAGCTGTCTAAAACGCTGACATTCCGCTATGACAAAATGATATATCTGGTTGAACCTAGTGAAGAAAATACTCGCATCGCTGGCGAAAAAATAACAGTCTTCGACTATCCGGACGGCACGCTGGCATTCAAATACGGTTACCGTTCACTCAAATATCAGGTGTTCGACAAACTGGAATGTGTCGAACAGGGGCAAATCGTTGATAACAAGCGTCTTGGGGCTGTTCTGAAACTCGCTCAGGACAAGATGGACGAACTGGAGCGGGACGGGAAACGGGACCGTAGCAAGAAGATGCCTAAAAGGCGGGCACAGGCCCGGGTGCAGGAACAAGTAAGAGCTATCAATCCGGTGCTGGCAAACCCAGCGGAATTCAGGGCCAGCCTGAAACGTTAGTCCCCTGCTCTTTTTGGGCTTATGTAGCGAATTTAACCACCGCTATGTGATGAAGTGCAAACTTCTGAAAAGACGCCGGTTGGTTTTATGACTGGTAACGAAGCAAACCGGAACCATAGGTACCTGTGCACTCAACACCAATTCGCTTTAATGTCCCAAACGAGGTCATCCATGCCAGCATCTGCCGGTAACCTTGTCGTGTTGTGGAGAAATACTGAGTCCCAAGGACTTTATTGTTCTGATCTACGACAGCGGCAACGTGCAAATCTTTATGTGTATCCACGCCACCCACAACGGCAGCTTCGGTAACTTTATCAACCATGACAGAGCTCCTGTGAGGAAACAGAGTTGAATCTCCAGACAGATAACCCGGACAGGACAGTAACGAGACAAGCCGTCAGGCCCTTCTTGAGTCACGCGCATCGGTGAGGAGATGCCTCGCATGAAGGCGCTTCCGGCAACCGACGGGTCCAGGGCAGGACACAAAAGGTCGATCGCTGTGTGAGTCAGGATGCGGGAAGGTCTTCACTGCATCAGTAATCACACCAATCTGGTTAAACGGCAAACTAAGTGGTGGTAAAGACTGACATCGGCATTATTACTATCGCTGTGGAAGGGGTCGTCTCAGAATTCGGAAAATAAAGCACGCTAAGGCGTAGTCACCCCGTGACTCCCCCGCGCCGATGCAGCGAGCTTCGTTCCGTCTTGCAGTGACGCAATCAGCGGGCAGGAAACGTTCCCTTTCCGCGCATGGCAGGCGCACACCAGTTCAGACAGCACGGCCTCCATGCGTGCCAAGTCGGCCATCTTCTCGCGCACATCCTTGAGCTTGTGCTCGGCCAGGCCGCTGGCTTCCTCGCAATGGGTGCCATCCTCCAGCCGCAGTAGCTCGGCGATTTCGTCCAGGCTAAAGCCCAGCCGCTGGGCCGATTTCACGAACCGCACTCGTGTTACATCCGCCTCGCCATAGCGGCGAATGCTGCCATAGGGCTTGTCTGGCTCCGGCAGCAGGCCCTTGCGCTGGTAGAACCGGATGGTCTCCACATTGACCCCGGCCGCCTTGGCAAAAACGCCAATGGTCAGATTCTCAAAATTAATTTGCATATCGCTTGACTCCGTACATAACTACGGAAGTAAGCTTAAGCTATCCAAACCAAATTTGAAAGGACAAGCGTATGTCTGAACCACAAAAGTCTGAACCACAAAACGGGCGCGGCGCGCTCTTCGCCGGTGGGCTGGCCGCCATTCTTGCGTCGGCCTGCTGCCTGGGGCCGCTGGTTTTGATCGCCTTGGGGTTCAGCGGGGCATGGATCGGCAACCTGACGGTGCTGGAACCCTATCGCCCGATCTTCATCGGCGCAGCGCTGGTCGCGCTGTTTTTCGCCTGGCGGCGCATCTACCGCCCGGCGCAAGCCTGCAAACCGGGTGAGGTCTGCGCGATTCCCCAAGTGCGAGCTACTTACAAGCTCATTTTCTGGATCGTGGCCGCGCTGGTCCTGGTCTCGCTCGGATTTCCCTACGTCATGCCATTTTTCTATTAATCACAGGAGTTCATCATGAAAAAACTGTTTGCCGCCCTCGCCCTCGCTGCCGTTGTTGCCCCCGTGTGGGCCGCCACCCAGACCGTCACGCTGTCCGTGCCTGGCATGACCTGCGCCTCTTGCCCGATCACTGTCAAGCACGCGCTTTCCAAGGTTGAGGGCGTGAGCAAGACCGACGTAAGTTTCGACAAGCGCCAGGCCGTCGTCACCTTCGACGATGCCAAGACCAACGTCCAGAAGTTGACCAAGGCGACCGAGGACGCGGGCTATCCGTCCAGCCTCAAACGCTGATCCGTTAACCGAACTCGGGAGCGACACATGGGACTCATCACGCGCATCGCTGGCAAAACCGGCGCGCTCGGCAGCGTCGTTTCCGCGATGGGCTGCGCCGCCTGTTTTCCTGCCATCGCCAGCTTTGGCGCGGCCATCGGACTGGGCTTCTTGAGCCAGTACGAGGGGCTATTCATTGGCATCCTGCTGCCGATGTTCGCCGGCATCGCGTTACTCGCCAATGCTATCGCTTGGCTCAATCATCGACAGTGGCGACGCACGGCGCTCGGCACGATAGGCCCGATCTTGGTGCTGGCAGCGGTGTTTTTAATGCGGGCTTACGGCTGGCAGAGCGGTGGACTGCTCTATGTCGGCCTGGCCTTGATGGTTGGGGTGTCGGTCTGGGATTTCATCTCGCCAGCACATCGCCGCTGCGGGCCGGACAGCTGTGAATTGCCAGAACAACGTGGCTGACGGCAACAGCCGTAGCCACCACAGAAAAGGAAAAATACATGACCACCCTGAAAATCACCGGGATGACCTGCGACTCGTGCGCGGCTCACGTCAAGGAAGCCTTGGAGAAAGTGCCCGGCGTGCAATCGGCGCTGGTGTCCTATCCGAAGGGCACAGCGCAACTCGCCATTGAGGCGGGCACGTCATCGGATGCGCTGACTACCGCCGTGGCCGGACTGGGCTACGAGGCAACGCTTGCCGATGCGCCACCGACGGACAACCGCGCCGGCCTGCTCGACAAGATGCGCGGCTGGATAGGGGCCGCTGATAAGCCCAGTGGCAACGAACGCCCGTTGCAGGTCGTCGTCATTGGTAGCGGTGGAGCCGCGATGGCGGCAGCACTGAAGGCCGTCGAGCAAGGCGCGCAGGTCACGCTGATTGAGCGCGGCACCATCGGCGGCACCTGCGTCAACGTCGGTTGTGTGCCGTCCAAGATCATGATCCGCGCCGCCCACATCGCCCATCTGCGCCGGGAAAGCCCATTCGACGGCGGCATGCCACCCACACCGCCGACGATCTTGCGCGAGCGGCTGCTGGCCCAGCAGCAGGCCCGTGTCGAAGAACTCCGTCATGCCAAGTACGAAGGCATCCTGGACGGCAATTCAGCCATCACCGTTCTGCACGGTGAAGCGCGTTTCAAGGACGACCAGAGCCTTATCGTTAGTTTGAACGAGGGTGGCGAGCGCGTCGTGATGTTCGACCGCTGCCTGGTCGCCACGGGTGCCAGCCCGGCGGTCCCGCCGATTCCGGGCTTGAAAGAGTCACCCTACTGGACTTCCACCGAGGCCCTGGCGAGCGACACCATTCCCGAACGCCTTGCCGTAATCGGCTCGTCGGTGGTGGCGCTGGAGCTGGCGCAAGCCTTTGCCCGGCTGGGCAGCAAGGTCACGGCCCTGGCGCGCAATACCTTGTTCTTCCGTGAAGACCCGGCCATCGGCGAGGCGGTGACAGCCGCTTTCCGTGCCGAGGGCATCGAGGTGCTGGAGCACACGCAAGCCAGCCAGGTCGCCCATATGGACGGTGAATTCGTGCTGACCACCACGCACGGTGAATTGCGCGCCGACAAGCTGCTGGTCGCCACCGGCCGGACACCGAACACGCGCAGCCTGGCATTGGAAGCGGCGGGGGTAGCCGTCAATGCGCAGGGGGCCATCGTCATCGACAAGGGCATGCGCACCAGTAGCCCGAACATCTACGCGGCCGGCGACTGCACCGACCAGCCGCAGTTCGTCTATGTGGCGGCAGCGGCCGGCACTCGTGCGGCGATCAACATGACTGGCGGCGATGCGGCCCTGGACCTGACCGCAATGCCGGCCGTGGTGTTCACCGACCCGCAGGTCGCCACCGTGGGCTACAGCGAGGCGGAAGCACATCACGACGGGATCGAGACCGACAGTCGCCTGCTAACACTGGATAACGTGCCGCGTGCGCTTGCCAACTTCGACACACGCGGCTTCATCAAGCTGGTCATCGAGGAAGGTAGCGGACGGCTCATCGGCGTGCAAGCGGTGGCCCCGGAAGCGGGTGAACTGATCCAGACGGCGGTGCTCGCCATTCGCAACCGTATGACCGTGCAGGAACTGGCCGACCAATTGTTCCCCTACCTGACCATGGTCGAAGGGCTGAAGCTCGCGGCGCAGACCTTCAGCAAGGACGTGAAGCAGCTTTCGTGCTGCGCCGGATGAGGAAAAGGAGGTGTTCAATGAGCGCCTACACAGTGTCCCGGCTGGCCCTTGATGCCGGGGTGAGCGTGCATATCGTGCGCGACTACCTGCTGCGCGGATTGCTACGGCCGGTCGCGTACACCACGGGCGGCTACGGCTTGTTCGATGACACCGCGTTGCAACGGCTGCGCTTTGTACGGGCTGCCTTCGAAGCGGGTATCGGCCTGGACGCACTGGCGCGGCTGTGCCGGGCGCTGGATGCTGCGGACGGTGACGGTGCGTCTGCGCAGCTTGCCGTGTTGCGGCAACTCGTCGAGCGTCGGCGCGAGGCCCTGGCCAGCCTCGAAATGCAACTGGCCGCCATGCCAACCGAACCGGCACAGCACGCGGAGAGTCTGCCATGAACAGCCCAGAGCACTTGCCGTCTGAGACGCACAAACCGATCACCGGCTACTTGTGGGGCGCGCTGGCCGTGCTCACCTGTCCCTGCCATTTGCCGATTCTCGCCATTGTGCTAGCCGGCACGACGGCCGGCGCGTTCATCGGGGAGCACTGGGGTATTGCAGCCCTCACGCTGACCGGCTTGTTTGTCCTGTCTGTGACGCGGCTGCTGCGGGCCTTCAAGGGAAGATCATGACCGCTTCCCAGCCAGCCGAGAGTGGGCAGCTTTGAGCTTCGCTACCAATCTGGAGGAGTACCACCATGAACGCAAACGCCCCGAACACTGCCAGTTGCACCACCTGCTGCGTATGCTGCAAAGAAATTCCGCTCGATGCCGCCTTCACCCCGGAAGGCGCGGAATACGTCGAACATTTCTGCGGGCTGGATTGCTATGAACGCTTCCAGGCACGCGCCAAGGCCGCGACAGAATCTGACATTGCGCCTGTCCCTGGCGGTTCGCAGCCGTCAGATTGAGGCATACCCTAACTTGATGTCAGGCAGGGCCGCGCCGCTTCGTCAGAATAGAGTCTGCTTTCCCATTTTTTGACACATGCCCGCGAAGGTTATAGATTTCAGCCTGACAGAAATGGGCTTTGAGGCACAACGGAACAGAAAGTGCACTTAAGCCGCCTTCAACCAAGGAGACATCGTGCAGGGGCACCGCATCGGCTACGTCCGGGTCAGCAGCTTTGACCAGAACCCGGAACGCCAGCTGGAACAAACCCAGGTGAGCAAGGTGTTCACCGACAAGGCATCGGGCAAGGACACCCAGCGCCCCCAGCTCGAAGCGCTGCTGAGCTTCGTCCGCGAAGGCGATACAGTGGTGGTGCACAGCATGGATCGGCTGGCCCGCAACCTCGATGACCTGCGTCGCTTGGTACAGAAGCTGACTCAGCGCGGCGTGCGCATCGAGTTCCTGAAGGAGGGCCTGGTGTTCACTGGCGAGGACTCGCCGATGGCCAACCTGATGCTGTCGGTGATGGGGGCCTTCGCTGAGTTCGAGCGCGCCCTGATCCGCGAGCGGCAGCGTGAGGGCATCGCCTTGGCCAAGCAGCGTGGCGCGTACCGGGGCCGCAAGAAAGCCCTGTCCGATGAGCAGGCTGCTACCCTGCGGCAGCGAGCGACGGCCGGCGAGCCCAAGGCGCAGCTTGCCCGCGAGTTCAACATCAGCCGGGAAACCCTCTACCAGTACCTCCGCACGGACGACTGACACATGCCGCGTCGCTTGATCCTCTCGGCCACGGAGCGGGACACCCTGCTTGCGCTGCCGGAAAGCCAGGATGACCTGATCCGCTACTACACCTTCAACGACTCCGACCTGTCGCTGATCCGCCAGCGACGCGGCGACGCCAACCGCCTCGGCTTCGCCGTGCAGCTCTGCCTGCTGCGCTACCCCGGTTACGCGCTGGGAACCGACAGCGAGCTGCCCGAGCCGGTCATCCTGTGGGTGGCGAAGCAAGTCCAGGCCGAGCCGGCGAGCTGGGCAAAGTACGGCGAGCGCGACGTGACCCGTCGCGAGCATGCCCAGGAACTGCGCACCTACCTGCAACTGGCCCCGTTCGGCCTGTCCGACTTCCGCGCCCTGGTGCGCGAGCTAACCGAGCTGGCCCAGCAGACCGACAAAGGCTTGCTGCTGGCCGGTCAGGCCCTGGAGAGCCTACGGCAGAAACGACGCATCCTGCCGGCGCTGAGCGTGATTGACCGGGCCTGCTCGGAAGCCATTGCGCGAGCCAATCGGCGGGTCTACCGCGCCCTGGTCGAACCACTCACGGACTCGCATCGGGCCAAGCTGGACGAGCTGTTGAAGCTCAAGGCCGGCAGCAGCATCACCTGGTTGACCTGGCTGCGCCAGGCACCGCTGAAACCCAACTCTCGGCACATGCTGGAACACATCGAGCGGCTGAAGACATTTCAGTTGGTGGACTTGCCCGAAGGCCTGGGCCGGCACATCCACCAGAACCGCCTGCTCAAGCTGGCCCGCGAGGGTGGGCAGATGACGCCCAAAGACCTCGGTAAGTTCGAGCCGCAGCGCCGCTACGCGACCCTGGCCGCCGTGGTGCTGGAGAGCACCGCGACCGTGATCGATGAGCTGGTCGATCTGCATGACCGCATCCTGGTCAAGCTGTTCAGCGGCGCGAAGCACAAGCATCAGCAGCAGTTCCAGAAGCAGGGCAAGGCGATCAACGACAAGGTGCGCCTGTACTCCAGGATCGGCCAGGCGCTGCTGGAAGCGAAGGAAAGCGGCAGCGACCCCTATGCCGCCATCGAGGCGGTGATTCCCTGGGACGAGTTCACCGAGAGCGTCAGCGAGGCCGAGCTGCTGGCCCGGCCGGAAGGCTTCGACCACCTGCACCTGGTCGGCGAGAACTTCGCCACCCTGCGCCGTTACACGCCGGCCTTGCTGGAGGTGCTGGAACTGCGCGCCGCGCCGGCCGCGCAAGGCGTGCTGGCAGCCGTGCAGACCCTGCGTGAGATGAACGCCGACAACCTGCGCAAGGTGCCGGCCGATGCACCCACGGCCTTCATCAAGCCGCGCTGGAAGCCGCTGGTGATCACCCCGGAAGGCCTCGACCGGAAATTCTACGAAATCTGCGCCCTGTCCGAGCTGAAGAACGCCCTGCGCTCCGGCGACATCTGGGTCAAGGGCTCGCGGCAGTTCCGCGACTTCGACGACTACCTGCTGCCGGCCGAGAAGTTCGCCGCACTCAAGCGCGAGCAGGCCCTGCCCCTGGCGATCAACCCGAACAGCGACCAGTACCTGGAAGAGCGTTTGCAGCTGCTGGACGAGCAGTTGGCCACCGTCACCCGCCTGGCCAAGGACAACGAGCTGCCCGATGCCATCCTCACCGAGTCAGGGCTGAAAATCACCCCGCTGGATGCGGCGGTGCCGGATCGGGCGCAGGCGCTGATCGACCAAACCAGCCAGTTACTGCCGCGCATCAAGATCACCGAACTGCTGATGGACGTGGACGACTGGACGGGCTTCAGCCGCCACTTCACCCACTTGAAGGACGGGGCCGAGGCCAAAGACAGGACGTTGCTGCTGTCCGCAATCCTCGGTGATGCGATCAACCTCGGGCTGACCAAGATGGCCGAGTCGAGCCCCGGCCTGACCTACGCCAAGCTGTCCTGGCTGCAAGCCTGGCACATCCGCGACGAAACCTATTCGGCGGCCTTGGCCGAGCTGGTCAACCACCAGTATCGCCACGCCTTTGCCGCCCACTGGGGCGACGGCACGACCTCATCCTCCGATGGCCAGCGCTTCCGCGCGGGTGGCCGGGGCGAGAGCACCGGGCACGTCAACCCGAAGTACGGTAGCGAGCCGGGACGGCTGTTCTATACCCATATCTCCGACCAGTACGCGCCGTTCAGCACCCGCGTGGTGAATGTCGGCGTCCGCGATTCCACCTATGTGCTCGACGGCCTGCTGTACCACGAGTCCGACCTGCGGATCGAGGAGCACTACACCGACACGGCCGGCTTCACCGATCACGTCTTTGCCCTGATGCACCTGCTAGGCTTCCGCTTCGCGCCGCGCATCCGCGACCTCGGCGAAACCAAGCTGTACGTGCCGCAGGGCGTGCAAGCCTACCCGACGTTGCGCCCGCTGATCGGCGGCACCCTGAACATCAAGCACGTGCGTGCCCACTGGGACGACATCCTGCGCCTGGCCAGCTCGATCAAGCAGGGCACCGTCACCGCCTCGCTGATGCTGCGCAAGCTCGGCAGCTACCCGCGCCAGAACGGACTGGCCGTGGCCCTGCGCGAGCTGGGCCGGATCGAGCGCACGCTGTTCATCCTGGACTGGCTGCAAAGTGTTGAACTGCGCCGCCGCGTGCATGCCGGCCTGAACAAAGGTGAGGCGCGCAACTCGCTGGCCAGGGCGGTGTTCTTCAACCGCCTTGGGGAAATCAGGGATCGGAGCTTCGAGCAGCAGCGCTACCGGGCCAGCGGCCTCAACCTGGTGACGGCGGCTATCGTGCTGTGGAACACGGTGTACCTGGAACGCGCCACCCAGGGGTTGGTCGAGGCCGGCAAGCCGGTGGACGGCGAGCTGCTGCAATTCCTGTCGCCGCTGGGCTGGGAGCACATCAACCTAACCGGCGATTACGTCTGGCGGCAGAGCCGCAGACTGGAAGACGGGAAGTTTCGGCCCTTACGGATGCCCGGAAAACCTTAGCGTACGATTTTTTCCGAATTCTGCGGGCTCCCCGACTATGCTCAATACTCGTGTGCACCAAAGCGAGGTGAGCATGGCGACGGAGGCTCTGTTGCAAAGATTGGCGGCAGTCAGAGGTAGGCTGTCGCTCTGCGCCGATCAGGCGGCTGCTGCGAAATGGTGGTTGAGCATGCCCATGGCCTCCGTCAGCGCCGAGGGCCCAATGCCAAAAGCTCTCTCCACAAGGCGCACCTCGCCCCTGATGCCGGGCTGCAGGCACCAGGGGCGAGCCTGTCCTTTGCGCAGGGCTCGCATGACTTCGAATCCCTTGATCGTGGCATAGGCCGTGGGGATCGATTTGAAACCGCGCACCGGCTTGATCAGTATCTTGAGCTTTCCGTGATCGGCCTCGATCACGTTATTGAGGGCTCTGTTGCAAAGATTGGCGGCAGTCAGAGGTAGGCTGTCGCTCTGCGCCGATCAGGCGGCTGCTGCGAAATGGTGGTTGAGCATGCCCATGGCCTCCGTCAGCGCCGAGGGCCCAATGCCAAAAGCTCTCTCCACAAGGCGCACCTCGCCCCTGATGCCGGGCTGCAGGCACCAGGGGCGAGCCTGTCCTTTGCGCAGGGCTCGCATGACTTCGAATCCCTTGATCGTGGCATAGGCCGTGGGGATCGATTTGAAACCGCGCACCGGCTTGATCAGTATCTTGAGCTTTCCGTGATCGGCCTCGATCACGTTATTGAGATACTTCACCTGCCGGTGGGCCGTCTCCCGGTCCAGCTTTCCTTCGCGCTTCAATTCGGTGATCGCTGCACCATAGCTCGGCGCTTTGTCGGTATTGAGCGTGGCAGGCTTTTCCCAGTGCTTCAGGCCTCGCAGGGCCTTGCCCAGGAACCGCTTCGCTGCCTTGGCGCTGCGGGTCGGCGACAGGTAGAAATCGATCGTGTCGCCCCGCTTGTCGACTGCCCGGTACAGGTAGGTCCACTTGCCCCGCACCTTGACGTAGGTTTCATCCAGGCGCCAGCTCGGATCAAAGCCACGCCGCCAGAACCAGCGCAGCCGCTTCTCCATCTCCGGGGCGTAGCACTGGACCCAGCGATAGATCGTCGTATGGTCGACCGAAATGCCGCGTTCCGCCAGCATTTCCTCAAGGTCGCGATAGCTGATCGGATAGCGACAATACCAGCGCACCGCCCACAGGATCACATCACCCTGGAAATGGCGCCACTTGAAATCCGTCATCGTTCCGTCCGTCCAATCTCCGCCAAGCATGCTCAAGCTTCACGATTTTTGCAACAGAGCCCACACGAGTATTGAGCATAGTCGAGATTGGTGCAGATCACTTCTGATATTGAACTGTCAGGAGCTGGCTGCACAACAGCCATTACGCCCAATCAACTGGTGCAGTCGTCTTCTGAAAATGACATTTGGTATCTCTCATAAACGGATGTTTTTGAGAGAACTATCTTCGGCCTTCACACGCACGAAAGGCGGCGAAGCTCCGCCGTTAATCCGTCCGCCGGAGATCTCGCCCAGGCAGGCTGAAGGCCGAGCAAGCCTGACAGGCCGAAAAGCCCGGCACGGGCGTCGGCGGCGATGACGGCGGCGGCATTATCCAGGGTTGATGATGGAAGTGGAGGATATCGACAACCTCTCGCGCAACCAAGACATCGCGGTCGGACTGCAAGTGATCTTGAAGCCACGGGCCCGTCCCACCCCGACATGGACCTCGATGCCCGAACGGACGTTAGATTTCGAGTTCTAGGCGTTCTGCGATGAAGGTTGGATCCCAGCCGGGATTGAAAGTGTCGACGTGGGTGAATCCGAGCCGCTCGTATAGGCCACGCAGGTTCGGGTGGCAGTCGAGCCGCAGCTTGGCGCACCCTGCGTTCGCGCGGCATGGCGGCAAGCCTCGATCAGCGCGGAGCTGACACCCCGGCCCGCATGTGTCCGTCGCACCGCGAGCTTGTGCAGATATGCGGCCTCCCCCTTGAGGGCGTCGGGCCAGAACTCGGGATCCTCGGCCGACAAGGTGCAACAGCCGACGATGCCGTCGCTGCAACTCGCGACTAGGAGCTCGGATCTCAGGACGAAGGTCTCCGCGAATGTCCGGTCGATCCGCGCGACGTCCCAGGCGGGCGTTCCCTTGGCGGACATCCACGCCGCAGCGTCGTGCATCAGCCGCACAACCTCGTCGATATCACCCGAGCAGGCGACCCGAACGTTCGGAGGCTCTCGCTGTCCATTCGCTCCCCTGGCGCGGTATGAACCGCCGCCTCATAGTGCAGTTTGATCCTGACGAGCCCAGCATGTCTGCGCCCACCTTCGCGGAACCTGACCAGGGTCCGCTAGCGGGCGGCCGGAAGGTGAATGCTAGGCATGATCTAACCCTCGGTCTCTGGCGTCGCGACTGCGAAATTTCGCGAGGGTTTCCGAGAAGGTGATTGCGCTTCGCAGATCTCCAGGCGCGTGGGTGCGGACGTAGTCAGCGCCATTGCCGATCGCGTGAAGTTCCGCCGCAAGGCTCGCTGGACCCAGATCCTTTACAGGAAGGCCAACGGTGGCGCCCAGAAGGATTTCCGCGACACCGAGACCAATAGCGGAAGCCCCAACGCCGACTTCAGCTTTTGAAGGTTCGACAGCACGTGCAGCGATGTTTCCGGTGCGGGGCTCAGAAAAATCCCATCCCCGGATCGAGGATGAGCCGGTCGGCAGCGACCCCGCTCCGTCGCAAGGCGGAACCCGCGCCTCGAAGAACCGCACAATCTCGTCGAGCGCGTCTTCGGGTCGAAGGTGACCGGTGCGGGTGGCGATGCCCATCCGCTGCGCTGAGTGCATAACCACCAGCCTGCAGTCCGCCTCAGCAATATCGGGATAGAGCGCAGGGTCAGGAAATCCTTGGATATCGTTCAGGTAACCACGCCGCGCTTGAGCGCATAGCGCTGGGTTTCCGGTTGGAAGCTGTCGATTGAAACACGGTGCATCTGATCGGACAGGGCGTCTAAGAGCGGCGCAATACGTCTGATCTCATCGGCCGGCGATACAGGCCTCGCGTCCGGATGGCTGGCGGCCGGTCCGACATCCACGACGTTCTGATCCGACTCGCAGCATTTCGATCGCCGCGGTGACAGCGCCGGCGGGGTCTAGCCGCCGGCTCTCATCGAAGAAGGAGTCCTCGGTGAGATTCAGAATGCCGAACACCGTCACCATGGCGTCGGCCTCCGCAGCGACTTCCACGATGGGATCGGGCGAGCAAAAAGGCAGCAATTATGAGCCCCATACCTACAAAGCCCCACGCATCAAGCTTTTGCCCATGAAGCAACCAGGCAATGGCTGTAATTATGACGACGCCGAGTCCCGACCAGACTGCATAAGCAACACCGACAGGGATGGATTTCAGAACCAGAGAAAGAAAATAAAATGCGATGCCATAACCGATTATGACAACGGCGGAAGGGGCAAGCTTAGTAAAGCCCTCGCTAGATTTTAATGCGGATGTTGCGATTACTTCGCCAACTATTGCGATAACAAGAAAAAGCCAGCCTTTCATGATGTCTAACTCCCAATTTGTGTAGGGCTTATTATGCACGCTTAAAAATAATAAAAGCAGACTTGACCTGATAGTTTGGCTGTGAGCAATTATGTGCTTAGTGCATCTAACGCCGCTAAGCAGCGGCACATTTTGCGTTTTGAGCGCAGCGAAGCAAAATGTGTCCGATGGCTTGGATGGTTAACCCCTTTGCCAGATTTGATAGCGATAATTTATATTTGAATGAAATTCCTGCTCGAACACCACATTGAACTCTTTGGGGATTTCCGGAAAGAAAACATTGCCCTCTGGCTCGGAATCTATTGTCGAGATATGTAGCGTGTCGGCATGGGCGATCAGACTCTTGTAGATCTCTCCACCACCAGAAACAACAACATGGTTCGTAAGAGTCTTTAGCTCCCTCATTGCTGCTTCTATAGATGGAAACACAACCACATCATCGTTAGTAGCTACCGATCCTGAGCGGCTGACAACTGCATACTTTCTATTTGGGAGAGCCCCCATTGCCTCAAATGTTTTACGGCCGACTAAGAGCCATTGATTGTAAGTTATTGCTTTAAAAAGCAGCTGCTCACCTTTAGCGTTCCACGGGATATCCGAGCCGCAGCCAATAACCCCATTTCTTGCTTTTGCAGCCATTAGTGATATTTTCACGATACTCCTTTGGGTTAACGCCGCCATAAACGGCGACAGGGTGGCGCGCCTATTGCGCATAAAATGGCGAAGCCATGCGCAACAGGCGCGGAATCTCTGGCGTCCGGTTTGATGGCTTTGTTATGCAAAGGACTAGTCTTCAATGACGTGTAAACCACGGCGCTTTAAGTCCTCCAACGAATCCAACATTCCCCTTATTAATTCAACAGGATGCCCCTCCCAGTCTTCAACAACGCCAACAATTCTCAAGGGTTCGCAGGTTCTATAGGACTGTGTTGGATTACCGGGAAATCTTTTGTTCGTAAGATTCGGATCGTCTTCGAACGGTCCTGTTGGCTCAACTATGTATATGTAGCCGCGACCCTCGAGGCCAGACAGTGACATAGCAAGTTCAGCTCCCCAAACTGCTGGCTCCATCAAGGCTGAAAAGTAGATGTGCTTAAGAATACGACCGTCCTCGAAATGAGAGATGAACCCTGTGGTTAGCAAGTCACCAATCGCCAAATTGGCTTTGGTTCCATGATAGAACGGTCCTTGCACCTGCTTGTAATTATCATGAGAGATGGGAATCCAATCTTTTACCATTTTAAGACCCTTAATTGTTGGGATTTGGCTGCATAACGTTTGACATGAGGGGCGGCCAAGGGCGCCAGCCCTTGGACGTCCCCCTCGATGGAAGGGTTAGGCATCACTGCGTGTTCGCTCGAATGCCTGGCGTGTTTGAACCATGTACACGGCTGGACCATATGGGGTGGTTACGGTACCTTGCCTCTCAAACCCCGCTTTCTCGTAGCATCGGATCGCTCGCAAGTTGCTCGGCGACGGGTCCGTTTGGATCTTGGTGACCTCGGGATCATTGAACAGCAACTCAACCAGAGCTCGAACCAGCTTGGTTCCCAAGCCTTTGCCCAGTTGTGATGCATTCGCCAGTAACTGGTCTATTCCGCGTACTCCTGGATCGGTTTCTTCTTCCCACCGTCCGTCCCCGCTTCCAAGAGCAACGTACGACTGGGCATACCCAATCGGCTCTCCATTCAGCATTGCAATGTATGGAGTGACGGACTCTTGCGCTAAAACGCTTGGCAAGTACTGTTCCTGTACGTCAGCAAGTGTCGGGCGTGCTTCTTCTCCGCCCCACCACTCGACGATATGAGATCGATTTAGCCACTCATAGAGCATCGCAAGGTCATGCTCAGTCATGAGGCGCAGTGTGACGGAATCGTTGCTGTTGGTCACGATGCTGTACTTTGTGATGCCTAACTTTGTTTTTGCGTTGCTCATGATGTCTAACTCCCAATTTGTGTAGGGCTTATTATGCACGCTTAAAAATAATAAAAGCAGACTTGACCTGATAGTTTGGCTGTGAGCAATTATGTGCTTAGTGCATCTAACTTTGTTTTAGGGCGACTGCCCTGCTGCGTAACATCGTTGCTGCTCCATAACATCAAACATCGACCCACGGCGTAACGCGCTTGCTGCTTGGATGCCCGAGGCATAGACTGTACAAAAAAACAGTCATAACAAGCCATGAAAACCGCCACTGCGCCGTTACCACCGCTGCGTTCGGTCAAGGTTCTGGACCAGTTGCGTGAGCGCATACGCTACTTGCATTACAGCTTACGAACCGAACAGGCTTATGTCCACTGGGTTCGTGCCTTCATCCGTTTCCACGGTGTGCGTCACCCGGCAACCTTGGGCAGCAGCGAAGTCGAGGCATTTCTGTCCTGGCTGGCGAACGAGCGCAAGGTTTCGGTCTCCACGCATCGTCAGGCATTGGCGGCCTTGCTGTTCTTCTACGGCAAGGTGCTGTGCACGGATCTGCCCTGGCTTCAGGAGATCGGAAGACCTCGGCCGTCGCGGCGCTTGCCGGTGGTGCTGACCCCGGATGAAGTGGTTCGCATCCTCGGTTTTCTGGAAGGCGAGCATCGTTTGTTCGCCCAGCTTCTGTATGGAACGGGCATGCGGATCAGTGAGGGTTTGCAACTGCGGGTCAAGGATCTGGATTTCGATCACGGCACGATCATCGTGCGGGAGGGCAAGGGCTCCAAGGATCGGGCCTTGATGTTACCCGAGAGCTTGGCACCCAGCCTGCGCGAGCAGCTGTCGCGTGCACGGGCATGGTGGCTGAAGGACCAGGCCGAGGGCCGCAGCGGCGTTGCGCTTCCCGACGCCCCTTGAGCGGAAGTATCCGCGCGCCGGGCATTCCTGGCCGTGGTTCTGGGTTTTTGCGCAGCACACGCATTCGACCGATCCACGGAGCGGTGTCGTGCGTCGCCATCACATGTATGACCAGACCTTTCAGCGCGCCTTCAAACGTGCCGTAGAACAAGCAGGCATCACGAAGCCGCCCACCGCACACCTCCGCCACTCGTTCGCGACGGCCTTGCTCCGCAGCGGTTACGACATTCGAACCGTGCAGGATCTGCTCGGCCATTCCGACGTCTCTACGACGATGATTTACACGCATGTGCTGAAAGTTGGCGGTGCCGGAGTGCGCTCACCGCTTGATGCGCTGCCGCCCCTCACTAGTGAGAGGTAGGGCAGCGCAAGTCAATCCTGGCGG
>NZ_JSZC01000001.1:0-12819 GCF_000805795.1 Enterobacter sp. FB
GTGCCAATACGAGGGCGAGGAAGCACCATACCTTTTGCCGTCAGGGTTTTCACCGCTTCGCGCACGGCGGTACGGCTCACCCCAAACTGCTCACCCAGCTCCATTTCACCCGGCAGGATGCTCCCCGGGGCATATTTACCCGCTAAAATCCGCTGAGCCAGCTTTTCGGCCAGCACATAAGACAGGTTTTTTTGGGCGGCCAGCTGTTGCGCGCTTAATGGCATCGCTTTTATTCCTTAAAGATTCATGCTGATAATTATGCCACCGCGAATGTGATTGTGGTTGCAGATACATCAAATAGAACAATTTGTAGCTTGATTTCACCTCTTTTGGTGAAAAAAAACGCGAATGGAAACTTTTTTTAAATTTCCTCTTGTCACGTCAGAATAACTCCCTATAATGCGCCTCCACTGACACGGAACAACGGCACACACGCCGCCGGGTCAGCAGAGAATAGCGAAAATAAACGCTTGACTCTGAAGCGGGAAAGCGTAATATGCACACCCCGCGCCGCAGCGAAAACGAAGCGGCACTGCTCTTTAACAATTTATCAGACAATCTGTGTGGGCACTCAAAGTGACATGGATTCTTAACGTCCTCGGACGAAAAATGAATACCAAGTCTCTGAGTGAACATACGTAATTCATTACGAAGTTTAATTCACGAGCATCAAACTTAAATTGAAGAGTTTGATCATGGCTCAGATTGAACGCTGGCGGCAGGCCTAACACATGCAAGTCGAGCGGTAACACAGGGAGCTTGCTCCTAGGTGACGAGCGGCGGACGGGTGAGTAATGTCTGGGAAACTGCCTGATGGAGGGGGATAACTACTGGAAACGGTAGCTAATACCGCATAACGTCGCAAGACCAAAGAGGGGGACCTTCGGCCTCTTGCCATCAGATGTGCCCAGATGGGATTAGCTAGTAGGTGGGGTAACGGCTCACCTAGGCGACGATCCCTAGCTGGTCTGAGAGGATGACCAGCCACACTGGAACTGAGACACGGTCCAGACTCCTACGGGAGGCAGCAGTGGGGAATATTGCACAATGGGCGCAAGCCTGATGCAGCCATGCCGCGTGTATGAAGAAGGCCTTCGGGTTGTAAAGTACTTTCAGCGGGGAGGAAGGCGTTGAGGTTAATAACCTCAGCGATTGACGTTAGAAGAAGCACCGGCTAACTCCGTGCCAGCAGCCGCGGTAATACGGAGGGTGCAAGCGTTAATCGGAATTACTGGGCGTAAAGCGCACGCAGGCGGTCTGTCAAGTCGGATGTGAAATCCCCGGGCTCAACCTGGGAACTGCATTCGAAACTGGCAGGCTAGAGTCTTGTAGAGGGGGTAGAATTCCAGGTGTAGCGGTGAAATGCGTAGAGATCTGGAGGAATACCGGTGGCGAAGGCGCGCCCCCTGGACAAAGACTGACGCTCAGGTGCGAAAGCGTGGGGAGCAAACAGGATTAGATACCCTGGTAGTCCACGCCGTAAACGATGTCGACTTGGAGGTTGTGCCCTTGAGGCGTGGCTTCCGGAGCTAACGCGTTAAGTCGACCGCCTGGGGAGTACGGCCGCAAGGTTAAAACTCAAATGAATTGACGGGGCCCGCACAAGCGGTGGAGCATGTGGTTTAATTCGATGCAACGCGAAGAACCTTACCTACTCTTGACATCCAGAGAACTTTCCAGAGATGGATTGGTGCCTTCGGGAACTCTGAGACAGGTGCTGCATGGCTGTCGTCAGCTCGTGTTGTGAAATGTTGGGTTAAGTCCCGCAACGAGCGCAACCCTTATCCTTTGTTGCCAGCGGTTAGGCCGGGAACTCAAAGGAGACTGCCAGTGATAAACTGGAGGAAGGTGGGGATGACGTCAAGTCATCATGGCCCTTACGAGTAGGGCTACACACGTGCTACAATGGCGCATACAAAGAGAAGCGACCTCGCGAGAGCAAGCGGACTCATAAAGTGCGTCGTAGTCCGGATTGGAGTCTGCAACTCGACTCCATGAAGTCGGAATCGCTAGTAATCGTAGATCAGAATGCTACGGTGAATACGTTCCCGGGCCTTGTACACACCGCCCGTCACACCATGGGAGTGGGTTGCAAAAGAAGTAGGTAGCTCTAACCTTCGGGAGGGCGCTTACCACTTTGTGATTCATGACTGGGGTGAAGTCGTAACAAGTAACCGTAGGGGAACCTGCGGTTGGATCACCTCCTTACCTTAAAGAACCTGCCTTTGTAGTGCTCACACAGATTGTCTGATGAAAAGTAAATAGCAAGGCGTCTTGCGATTGAGACTTCAGTGTCCCCCTTCGTCTAGAGGCCCAGGACACCGCCCTTTCACGGCGGTAACAGGGGTTCGAATCCCCTAGGGGACGCCACTTGCTGGTTCGTGAGTGAAAGTCACCTGCCGTCATATCTCAAAACTGACTTGCGAGTCACGTTTGAGATATTTGCTCTTTAAAAATCTGGATCAAGCTGAAAATTGAAACGACACATCTTAAATGGTGTTCGAGTCTCTCAAATTTTCGCAATCAGAAGTGAAACATCTTCGGGTTGTGAGGGCGACTAAGCGTACACGGTGGATGCCCTGGCAGTCAGAGGCGATGAAGGACGTGCTAATCTGCGAAAAGCGCCGGCCGAGGTGATATGAAACCTTTGACCCGGCGATGTCCGAATGGGGAAACCCAGTGTGATTCGTCACACTATCGTTAACTGAATACATAGGTTAACGAGGCGAACTGGGGGAACTGAAACATCTAAGTACCCCGAGGAAAAGAAATCAACCGAGATTCCCCCAGTAGCGGCGAGCGAACGGGGAGCAGCCCAGAGTCTGAATCAGCTTGTGTGTTAGTGGAAGCGTCTGGAAAGTCGCACGGTACAGGGTGACAGTCCCGTACACGAAAGCACACAGGTTGTGAACTCGAAGAGTAGGGCGGGACACGTGGTATCCTGTCTGAATATGGGGGGACCATCCTCCAAGGCTAAATACTCCTGACTGACCGATAGTGAACCAGTACCGTGAGGGAAAGGCGAAAAGAACCCCGGCGAGGGGAGTGAAATAGAACCTGAAACCGTGTACGTACAAGCAGTGGGAGCACCTTCGTGGTGTGACTGCGTACCTTTTGTATAATGGGTCAGCGACTTATATTCTGTAGCAAGGTTAACCGTATAGGGGAGCCGAAGGGAAACCGAGTCTTAACTGGGCGTTAAGTTGCAGGGTATAGACCCGAAACCCGGTGATCTAGCCATGGGCAGGTTGAAGGTTGGGTAACACTAACTGGAGGACCGAACCGACTAATGTTGAAAAATTAGCGGATGACTTGTGGCTGGGGGTGAAAGGCCAATCAAACCGGGAGATAGCTGGTTCTCCCCGAAAGCTATTTAGGTAGCGCCTCGTGAACTCATCTTCGGGGTAGAGCACTGTTTCGGCTAGGGGGCCATCCCGGCTTACCAACCCGATGCAAACTACGAATACCGAAGAATGTTATCACGGGAGACACACGGCGGGTGCTAACGTCCGTCGTGAAGAGGGAAACAACCCAGACCGCCAGCTAAGGTCCCAAAGTCATGGTTAAGTGGGAAACGATGTGGGAAGGCACAGACAGCCAGGATGTTGGCTTAGAAGCAGCCATCATTTAAAGAAAGCGTAATAGCTCACTGGTCGAGTCGGCCTGCGCGGAAGATGTAACGGGGCTAAACCATGCACCGAAGCTGCGGCAGCGACACTATGTGTTGTTGGGTAGGGGAGCGTTCTGTAAGCCGTTGAAGGTGGCCTGTGAGGGTTGCTGGAGGTATCAGAAGTGCGAATGCTGACATAAGTAACGATAAAGCGGGTGAAAAGCCCGCTCGCCGGAAGACCAAGGGTTCCTGTCCAACGTTAATCGGGGCAGGGTGAGTCGACCCTAAGGCGAGGCCGAAAGGCGTAGTCGATGGGAAACAGGTTAATATTCCTGTACTTGGTGTTACTGCGAAGGGGGGACGGAGAAGGCTATGTTAGCCGGGCGACGGTTGTCCCGGTTTAAGCATGTAGGCGGAACGATTAGGTAAATCCGGTCGTTTTTTAACGCTGAGGTGTGATGACGAGGCACTACGGTGCTGAAGTAACAAATGCCCTGCTTCCAGGAAAAGCCTCTAAGCATCAGGTAACATCAAATCGTACCCCAAACCGACACAGGTGGTCAGGTAGAGAATACCAAGGCGCTTGAGAGAACTCGGGTGAAGGAACTAGGCAAAATGGTGCCGTAACTTCGGGAGAAGGCACGCTGATATGTAGGTGAAGCCCCTGCGGGTGGAGCTGAAATCAGTCGAAGATACCAGCTGGCTGCAACTGTTTATTAAAAACACAGCACTGTGCAAACACGAAAGTGGACGTATACGGTGTGACGCCTGCCCGGTGCCGGAAGGTTAATTGATGGGGTTAGCGGTAACGCGAAGCTCTTGATCGAAGCCCCGGTAAACGGCGGCCGTAACTATAACGGTCCTAAGGTAGCGAAATTCCTTGTCGGGTAAGTTCCGACCTGCACGAATGGCGTAATGATGGCCAGGCTGTCTCCACCCGAGACTCAGTGAAATTGAACTCGCTGTGAAGATGCAGTGTACCCGCGGCAAGACGGAAAGACCCCGTGAACCTTTACTATAGCTTGACACTGAACACTGGTCCTTGATGTGTAGGATAGGTGGGAGGCTTTGAAGCGTGGACGCCAGTCTGCGTGGAGCCGTCCTTGAAATACCACCCTTTAATGGCTGGTGTTCTAACGTAGACCCGTAATCCGGGTTGCGGACAGTGTCTGGTGGGTAGTTTGACTGGGGCGGTCTCCTCCCAAAGAGTAACGGAGGAGCACGAAGGTTAGCTAATCCTGGTCGGACATCAGGAGGTTAGTGCAATGGCATAAGCTAGCTTGACTGCGAGAGTGACGGCTCGAGCAGGTGCGAAAGCAGGTCATAGTGATCCGGTGGTTCTGAATGGAAGGGCCATCGCTCAACGGATAAAAGGTACTCCGGGGATAACAGGCTGATACCGCCCAAGAGTTCATATCGACGGCGGTGTTTGGCACCTCGATGTCGGCTCATCACATCCTGGGGCTGAAGTAGGTCCCAAGGGTATGGCTGTTCGCCATTTAAAGTGGTACGCGAGCTGGGTTTAGAACGTCGTGAGACAGTTCGGTCCCTATCTGCCGTGGGCGCTGGAGAATTGAGGGGGGCTGCTCCTAGTACGAGAGGACCGGAGTGGACGCATCACTGGTGTTCGGGTTGTCATGCCAATGGCACTGCCCGGTAGCTAAATGCGGAAAAGATAAGTGCTGAAAGCATCTAAGCACGAAACTTGCCCCGAGATGAGTTCTCCCTGAGACTTTAAGTCTCCTGAAGGAACGTTGAAGACGACGACGTTGATAGGTCGGGTGTGTAAGCGCAGCGATGCGTTGAGCTAACCGATACTAATGAACCGTGAGGCTTAACCTTACAACGCCGAAGATGTTTTGGCGAAGAGACAGATTTTCAGCCTGATACAGATTAACAGAATTTGCCTGGCGGCTTTAGCGCGGTGGTCCCACCTGACCCCATGCCGAACTCAGAAGTGAAACGCCGTAGCGCCGATGGTAGTGTGGGGTCTCCCCATGTGAGAGTAGGGAACTGCCAGGCATCAATTAGAAGAACCCCGTACCGAAAGGTGCGGGGTTTTTTGCTTTTATCTCCACCCTGGCCTTTCTCTTAATCCCTTATCCTGCTAATGGAATGTGTGATCCCTGTCGCAATGTTATTTATAACAAAATTATAACATTTCATTTACGAGGTTATTGAGCCTTCTGGCTCAATACGCCGCAGTTTATGGCAGGAGCATAATCACAATGACAGAAAGCATGACATCACACGGGACGCTGGCTCACAGTGATACCCGAAGAAGGGTATGGGCAATCATCAGCGCCTCTTCAGGGAATCTGGTTGAATGGTTCGACTTTTACGTCTACTCATTCTGTTCACTCTACTTCGCACATATTTTCTTCCCATCCGGCAACACCACGACACAGCTGCTACAAACGGCTGGGGTTTTTGCCGCAGGGTTTTTAATGCGACCCATCGGGGGCTGGCTGTTCGGCCGTATTGCGGATCGTCGAGGGCGTAAGGCCTCGATGCTGATCTCGGTGTGTATGATGTGCTTTGGCTCGCTGGTGATCGCCTGCTTACCGGGATATGAATCGATTGGCACCTGGGCACCGGCGCTACTTTTGCTGGCCCGCTTATTTCAGGGATTATCGGTGGGCGGTGAATACGGTACCAGTGCGACCTACATGAGCGAAATTGCCCTGGAAGGCCGTAAAGGTTTTTACGCCTCATTCCAGTACGTCACGCTGATTGGCGGTCAACTGCTGGCCATTCTTGTGGTGGTGATCCTGCAGCAGATTTTGACGGACGAACAACTTCATGCCTGGGGATGGCGAATTCCTTTCGCAATGGGGGCCGTGCTGGCGATCGTCGCACTTTGGTTACGCCGTCAGTTAGATGAAACCTCTCAGAAAGAGGTCCGTATGCTGAAGGAGGCGGGAACATTCAAAGGGTTATGGCGTAACCGCAAAGCTTTCCTGATGGTGCTGGGCTTCACTGCGGGCGGCTCTCTCAGTTTTTATACGTTCACCACCTATATGCAAAAGTACCTGGTGAATACCACCGGCATGCACGCCAACGTCGCCAGTGTGGTCATGACCGCGGCGCTGTTTGTCTTTATGCTCATACAGCCGATCGTCGGTGCGCTCTCGGACAAAATTGGCCGACGTACCTCAATGCTCATTTTTGGCGGATTATCGGCATTATGTACCGTTCCCATTCTGACAGCGCTTCAGCATGTCTCTTCACCGTATGCCGCCTTTGCGCTGGTTATGGTGGCGATGGTGATTGTCAGTTTCTATACCTCCATCAGTGGGATACTGAAAGCCGAGATGTTCCCGGCGCAGGTCCGCGCGTTAGGGGTAGGGCTCTCTTATGCGGTAGCCAACGCGGTGTTTGGCGGATCGGCGGAGTACGTCGCGCTGTCGCTTAAATCATGGGGAAGCGAAACGACATTCTTCTGGTACGTAACGGGAATGGGGGCACTGGCGTTTGTTGTCTCCCTGATGCTGCATCGCAAAGGGAAAGGCATTCGACTTTAATAGCGCGCCATCTGCCATACGGCATAGCCGGTCGTTGCGCCGGCGACATCCCAGGCGAAATCTTTCCAGCTCCAGCCGCTCCCTGCGGGGCGGCTATCCCACAGTTCTTTTGATGCCCCAAGACCTACTGAGAACATCAACCCGATCGCCGCGCTACGATCCCGGCTGTATCCCTGGTGCTGGGCATATTCATTACCGGCTGCGGACAACATCGCGGAAGCGAGGAAATGCTGTGCTTTGTCCTGTCCGGACCAGCTATCGTTAGCCATATGGCTACAGCCACTCAGGAAGAGCACACTCAGTACCAGAGGAATACGCATCAACGGGCTCCATAAAAAAGCCCTGCGGGTGACAGGGCCTGGATATTACAGAATACGGCTGATAAGTCGGTCGATACGGATACGACGTAAGCGGCGAATAAGCTTGCGAACTTTTACCGGATAATCGGCAATGCTCTGCAGTTCGCGGTAGTGATTCACCACGGTCGTATGGGTGCGAATCAGCTCCAGCTCGCGTTCACGTTGGGCGGCTAACTCATGCTGCGGGTCATGAATCAGGATAGCGTTTTCCAGATCCAGTCGCCATGCGCGCGGGTTCAGGTTGTTACCTGTCAGCAGCATCCACTCATCGTCGACCCACATGCCTTTGAGATGGTAACTATTGTCTTCATCTTTCCAGAGACGCACAACCAGCTGGTCAGTGTTGACGTAATACTGTAAGCGGCTCAGGAAACGACGCAGGTTAATCTCATAGAGATAGGGCAGCGCACCAATGATTTTGAACGGCTGATCTTCGGGAATGAAGAAGTCATTTGCCGTTTTATCACCCACGATGATTTCCACTTTTTTACCCTCGCGCAGCAGCTGAATGATATTACGCACCAGCACGGCAGGAAGGTTGAAGTATGGCGTGCAGATAGTCAGCTTCTGCTCCGCACACGGCATCAGATGGAAGATCGTTTTGTTCAGCAGGCTTGATTTGCCGAGCCCTACCAGCGGGGTAACGGATAACTCTTCGTTGTTCGCATCGCCCTGGAAATGATAGACCGCATCGCGCAGCTCCTGGCGGAAGGCGCGAACATCGTTTTTGATCTCCGGGCTTTTCGGACGCTCGGGATCGTCAAGACGATTAACGCCGCGGCCATGAACCAGATTTTTATCAACCCAGTTGAACATGATATCGGCCATCTGCGGATTACGGATCAGATGGTAGCGGTCGTAGCGATATTTATCGAGCTGATGAAGGTAGACATCATTTGAGGCTGGCGCCGCTGTATAGCACGCTGTCATCAATGATGAACCCCTTGAAATGAAGAACGCCGAGCGCTTCACGGGTATTCACCGGGACGCCATAAACAGGCACGTCAACGCCAGGATTTTCCTGCGCCGTGCGGCAATACCAGTCAGCATTGGTGTTTGATGCAGCAGCGCCAATACGGCCACGCTGAGGCGCGATGCCAGTCTACCAGCACGCGAACATCCAGTTCCGGACGCTGACGTTTGGCTTCATAGAGCGCGTTCAGGATCGCGCGCCCGCCTTCATCCTGTTCAAGATACAGTGCCACAATGCAAATGCGTCGCGTGGCGCTGGCAATCTTTTCCAGAAGCGTCTCCCGAAAATGAGCGGGAGCGTAAAAGAACTCTACATCATCAACTGACTGAGAAATCTTCGGTAGTTGAGCAAGGTGTTGTTGATGTTTATTACGCTTAAATTTTGACAACATCACAGTGCGTTTCTTCTCTGTTCATTGAAGGGTTGTCTGTACTATGCAAACAACATAAGCGGACAATGATACCACCAGTCCCGTCCAAAGTGGGTAACAATTTCCAGTAGCTTACTCGCGTTTGTCTGCTGATGTCAGACTGAGGGATAAGGCAACAATACCTTCGTCCAGCTGAATATCAACGTCAAACCCAAGTTTTCGCGCCAGGGTCACCATACCGCGATTGTTAGGCATAGTAATGCCATTAAGGCGTAACAATCCGTGATCTCGCGTATAACTGATGAGTTTTTCCAGCAGTCGTCTTCCCAGGCCCAGACCTTTAAGATCGGAGCGCACCAGCACGGCAAACTCCGCATCGACGTTATCCGGGTCAGAAATCGCACGCGTGACGCCGAGGATCTCATCACCCTTATCGGCGCGACGAACGGCAACAAACGCCATTTCTCGATCGTAGTCGATCTGGGTCATATTGGCTAAATCATCGTGGGTAAATTCGTTGATTTCGCTAAAATAAGCGATAATAAAGATCCTCTTTCGTGACCTGAGAGATAAAGGCCCGCAGCTGGGGCTCATCTTCCGGCAGAATAGGGCGGAACAGGGCGCGTTCCCCATTTTTCATCTCAACCCACTCCTCCAGCTGCAGGGGGATACGGGCGGAATCGCCAGACGGCTCTCGCTGTCTCCTTCGAATGGCGCGATATCCAGGGTCACGTCCAGCGCCGTAAACTCATTGCCGAGGCGAGCAGCGGATGAATGTCCAGCCGCTGGATCTCGGCACAATCCACAATCAGGTTAGAGACCTGTACCAGGAACTGACTTAGCCCGGCAATATCAAGCGGACGTAGCGCGCTCCGGCCGCGGATCTTTTTGCTTTTAATCGCCTGGATGATCAGATAACGCGCCAGGTTCATGTTCAGCGGCGGTAACGCCACCACGGCCTGCTCCTTCCGGGCGCCACTCCACGCCGCCTTCACCCAGCATGATGAGCGGGGCCGAAAACGGGATCGTGTTCGACCACCACGCGTAACTCCTGAGCGCCTGCGCGGTTAGCCATGCTTTGCACCAGCAAAGCCGTGGATCCTTGCCTGCGGCCAGGCCATTTTGACCCGATCGAAGATGGCATCGGCTGCTTGCTGCACCTCTGCCGCCGTCCGCAGGTAGAGCATCACCCCCTGAACGTCAGACTTATGCGGAATATCCGGGGAGCGCAGCTTCAGGGCAACCGGATAGCCAATCTGCTCGGCAATATGCACGGCCTCAGCGCTGTCGCTGGCGATCCAGTCGGCAGGGTCTGCATCCCGTAGCTGCCCAGAATGGGCTGGACCTCATGCGTATCCAGCGACGTCGCACCTTCTTCAATCGCCTGCTGCAACAGCCGGTGAACGTCAACGGTATTGGCCGTCAAATTCCCGGGCAACGCCGGCGTCTCGCGGAGCTGTTTCTGGTTGCGGCGATATTCCACCATATGCATAAACGCGGTTATGGTGCCTTCCGGCGTGCGGTAGGTTGGCAGTCCGGCTTCGCTGAACAGGCGTCGCGCCTCCTGCGAAGAAAACTCACCGCACCAGTTGGTGAGCAGGGTGACATATTTGCCTCGCGGATGGTTGCGCACGGCCTCAATGAGCGCGCGCGCGCTTTCGCTGCCCGGCGCGACCGCGCTGGGGAGTGGATAATCATCAGCGCGTCGAAATCCTGGCTATCCAGCAAAATGGAAATGGCCTTGATATAGCGCTCGCTGCTGGCATCATCGCGTAAATCAAGAGGATTGCCGGGGCGTCACGCTGGTCGGAAGCGCATCTTTCAGGCGCTGCAGCGTCTCTTCACTCAGCGTGGCCAGCTTGCCGAAGCGCCGCCACAGCTCATCCAGCGCGAGTGCGGCAGGAGCGGCGCCGTTACTGACAATCATTAACTTCTCGCCGCGCAACGGGCGCATATGGCTTAACGTCTCAACGGCGGAAAAAAGCTCGTGCGTATCCTGTACCCGCAGCAAACCCGCGCGCTGAATAGCGGCGTCCCAGGCGGGATCCATGCCGGAATGCGACTGCAGCAGACGCTGAGCCGCAGGGCTGCGCCCGCTTTTGATTACCAGGATCGGCTTATTGCGCGACGCGCTTCGCGACGCCGAGACAAAACGACGCGCGTCGCTGAGGTGCTCAAGATAAAGCAGGATCGCACTGGTTTTACCGTCGCGCGCCAGAAAATCCAGCAGCTCATCAACGTCGATATCCAGACTGTCGCCGAGAGCAATGAAGTAGGAGAATCCCATTTCACGCTGCTGCGCCCAGTCGAGGATGGTGTTCGATACGCAGCCGACTGCGAGATAAACGCGAGCTTGCCTTTGCGGATCGGAACCGGAGAGAAGCTGGCATTTAAGCCCTGCCAGGGGGCGAGCAGGCCGAGACTGTTTGGTCCAAGAATGCGCATTTGATAGCGACTGGCGCAGGCCAGAAGCTCGGCTTTCTGTTCAGGCGGAGACGAGAGAATAATGCAGGTTTTACAGCCTTTCTTGCCGAGCGATTCCAGCAGCTCCGGATTCGTTTCGCGTTTGTACACAGTACGGCCAGATCCGGTACGAAAGGCAGGCTCTGTACATCAGGCCATGCAAGCACTCCCTGAACCGCCTTATACGCTGGCGTGACGGGCATGACGGGCCATTAAATCCCCGGCCAGCAGGTTGCGCATCATCAGATAGCCAGCACGATCCGGTTTCATTGATGCGCCGATGACGGCAATGGATTTAGGACGAAGTAGCGCTTCTAACCCTCGCTGGCTCATGCAGGCCTCCTGTGAATGCAAGCGACCTGATGATTTTAAACGCTTTCCGTCTCGGCTGCTGTGACGCTGCCCTTATGAACGGTTTTTCCTGCCAGATAGCGTTCCCGGAAACAGGAGAAATGGTTGCCCAGGGCGCCAGCCGCAGCGGTATCACCCGCCAGATCCAGAAGCGCAATGGCCACTTCGGCGGTGCAGTATTGCCCGTCAGCATGCGCTTCACGCAGGCGGTAGGCGGAGACGCGGGACAGATCGAGAAATCACCGGCAGTGCGTCGAGATAAGGGCTTTTGCGAAACATTTTTCGCGCTTCGGTCCAGGTGCCGTCCAGCATAATAAACAACGGCGGTTTACCGGATGGCGGCGTCGAAAGCACCTGGCGATCGACACCTGCATATGACGCGGGGAAAACGACCATCGGCTGATAGTCCGGGCTTGCCACTAAGTCGAGCAGGGCCTGAGGGGGCTCCGTGCGGGACCACTGAAACGCCGCGGTATCCGGCAGAATATCGGCAATCAGGCGACCAGTATTGCTGGGCTTCATCGGCTCGGTATCAAACATGACCAGACAAAAACGGCTCTGTGCCGAACTTGGGGTCAGCGTCTCACAGGCAAACCTTCAGCGGCAGCAGGCAACGCTGACAGCGGCGAATACGGTTTCCGCGCGCGAGGAACGGACGGGTGGCGCGCGCAAGGCGTTCGGCGCGTAATTGAAGAACAGCGTTATCAGTCATGGGCGAAATGCAGGAAAAACCCTATTTTCGCAGAGGCGGGAACGGGGCACAAGATGTGCCCCGTGAATGTTACAGTGATTCGTTAAGCCAGCTATCAAACGGGGCTTTAGGCACCGCACCGTTGAGCATGTCGACCACTTCACCCTTTTTGAAAATCATAATCGTCGGGATGCTGCGAATGCGAAAACGGGCGCTCAGTTCAGGTTCAGCTTCAGTATTGACCTTAACGAAACGTATTTTCCCGCTGCGTTCTTCGGCCACGTCTTCGAAGATCGGCGCGAAGCTTCGGCATGGCCGCACCAGGGCGCCCAGAAATCCACTACGACAGGCAGATCGTCCTTGAGGAGTTTGTCCAGCGTAGCACCCGTCGCGTTAATGACATCGCCATCAAACAATTCATGGCCACAACGTCCGCATTTCGCACCATCTTCAATCCGATCGTCCGGAATGCGGTTAA
>NZ_JSZC01000009.1:0-2110 GCF_000805795.1 Enterobacter sp. FB
TTGTTGCCAGCGGTCCGGCCGGGAACTCAAAGGAGACTGCCAGTGATAAACTGGAGGAAGGTGGGGATGACGTCAAGTCATCATGGCCCTTACGAGTAGGGCTACACACGTGCTACAATGGCGCATACAAAGAGAAGCGACCTCGCGAGAGCAAGCGGACCTCATAAAGTGCGTCGTAGTCCGGATTGGAGTCTGCAACTCGACTCCATGAAGTCGGCCGTAGTCGCAGAATGCTACGGTGAATACGTTCCCGGGCCTTGTACACCCCCCGTCACACCATGGGAGTGGGTTGCAAAAGAAGTAGGTAGCTTAACCTTCGGGAGGGCGCTTACCACTTTGTGATTCATGACTGGGGTGAAGTCGTAACAAGGTAACCGTAGGGGAACCTGCGGTTGGATCACCTCCTTACCTTAAAGAACCTGCCTTTGTAGTGCTCACACAGATTGTCTGATGAAAAACAGCAGTAAAAATCTCTGCAGGCTTGTAGCTCAGGTGGTTAGAGCGCACCCCTGATAAGGGTGAGGTCGGTGGTTCAAGTCCACTCAGGCCTACCAAACTCCTTTTAAAGGATGAGCGGTACAGAGATTGCAAAACGATGGGGCTATAGCTCAGCTGGGAGAGCGCCTGCTTTGCACGCAGGAGGTCTGCGGTTCGATCCCGCATAGCTCCACCATCTTTTACTGCGAACCAAGAAAACTTCAGAGTGAACCTGAAAAGGTGCACTGCGAAGTTTTGCTCTTTAAAAATCTGGATCAAGCTGAAAATTGAAACGACACATCTTAAATGGTGTGTTCGAGTCTCTCAAATTTTCGCAATCAGAAGTGAAACATCTTCGGGTTGTGAGGTTAAGCGACTAAGCGTACACGGTGGATGCCCTGGCAGTCAGAGGCGATGAAGGACGTGCTAATCTGCGAAAAGCGCCGGCGAGGTGATATGAACCTTTGACCCGGCGATGTCCGAATGGGGAAACCCAGTGTGATTCGTCACACTATCGTTAACTGAATACATAGGTTAACGAGGCGAACCGGGGAACTGAAACATCTAAGTACCCCGAGGAAAAGAAATCAACCGAGATTCCCCCAGTAGCGGCGAGCGAACGGGGAGCAGCCCAGAGTCTGAATCAGCTTGTGTGTTAGTGGAAGCGTCTGGAAAGTCGCACGGTACAGGGTGACAGTCCCGTACACGAAAGCACACAGGTTGTGAACTCGAAGAGTAGGGCGGGACACGTGGTATCCTGTCTGAATATGGGGGGACCATCCTCCAAGGCTAAACTCCTGACTGACCGATAGTGAACCAGTACCGTGAGGGAAAGGCGAAAAGAACCCGGCGAGGGAGTGAAAAGAACCTGAAACCGTGTACGTACAAGCAGTGGGAGCACCTTCGTGGTGTGACTGCGTACCTTTTGTATAATGGGTCAGCGACTTATATTCTGTAGCAAGGTTAACCGTATAGGGGAGCCGAAGGGAAACCGAGTCTTAACTGGGCGTTAAGTTGCAGGGTATAGACCCGAAACCCGGTGATCTAGCCATGGGCAGGTTGAAGGTTGGGTAACACTAACTGGAGGACCGAACCGACTAATGTTGAAAAATTAGCGGATGACTTGTGGCTGGGGGTGAAAGGCCAATCAAACCGGGAGATAGCTGGTTCTCCCCGAAAGCTATTTAGGTAGCGCCTCGTGAACTCATCTTCGGGGTAGAGCACTGTTTCGGCTAGGGGGCCATCCCGGCTTACCAACCGATGCAAACTACGAATACCGAAGAATGTTATCACGGGACACACGGCGGGTGCTAACGTCCGTCGTGAAGAGGGAAACAACCAGACCGCCAGCTAAGGTCCCAAAGTCATGGTTAAGTGGGAAACGATGTGGGAAGGCACAGACAGCCAGGATGTTGGCTTAGAAGCAGCCATCATTTAAAAGAAAGCGTAATAGCTCACTGGTCGAGTCGGCCTGCGCGGAAGATGTAACGGGGCTAAACCATGCACCGAAGCTGCGGCAGCGACACTATGTGTTGTTGGGTAGGGGAGCGTTCTGTAAGCCGTTGAAGGTGGCCTGTGAGGGTTGCTGGAGGTATCAGAAGTGCGAATGCTGACATAAGTAACGATAAAGCGG